>JBGPHB010000070.1:0-10104 GCA_041484155.1 Bryobacteraceae bacterium | reverse complement strand
GTCATTCCCGCCCAACTCGACAATGACGATGGCCGGCTTCAAAGCCGTGGCGGAGGCGATGCGTGCCACGCCGCCCTCGGTCGTATCGCCGCTGATTCCAAGGTTCACCACACGCCACCCGTCAAGCTGCTTCTGCATCACGTCGGGAAAGCTTTGGCCCCGTGCGAGTCCGTAACCCGCGCTCAGGCTATCGCCGAAGACCACCAGCACCCGCCGGTCATCCGAGGCGGCGAACGCGGAAGTCGCCAGCAAGAGCGCGAGACAGGAGGAAAGACGCATCTGTTGCCATCATAATAGAAGAGGATGCTCATTCTTGAGGCGCAGGGCCTCACCAAGATCATTGACACGGGAACACACCGGGTTGAGATCCTTCGAGGCGTGGATTTTGAAGTTCCCGCGGGCCAATTTGTCGCGATCATGGGAGCCTCGGGCAGCGGAAAGAGCACGCTGCTGGGATTGCTCGCCGGTCTCGACACACCCACCTCCGGACGCGTCGTGATCGACGGAACGGACGTCACCGGCCTGAGCGAGGACCGGCTCGCGCTGCTGCGCGGCCGCAAGATCGGGTTTGTGTTTCAGTCTTATCAGCTGATCCCGACGCTGACGGCGGAAGAAAACGTTCTCCTGCCGCACGAGCTGGCGGGTGGCGACGTGAAAGCCGGCATGCTGCGGGCTCGCGAGCTGTTGAACAGCGTCGGTTTGAGCGACCGGCTGGACCATTATCCGGTGCAGCTCTCCGGCGGCGAACAGCAACGCGTGGCCCTGGCGCGCGCGTTCATGGTGAAACCGCCGATCCTCATGGCGGACGAACCCACCGGCAATCTCGACAGCGTGAGCGGCGCGCAGGTTCTGGACCTGCTCATCTCGCTCAACCAACGCGAAGGGACGACCCTCGTCCTGGTGACGCATGACGTGTCGCTCACCGCACGCGCCGATCGCATCGTAACGCTTCGCGACGGCAAGATTGTCGCCGACGAACTCCGCGAGTCGGTGGTCGAGCGATGAGGCTGTCGTTTCGCACAGCCGGCCGCATCGCCTGGCGCGAAACCCGCTCGTCGCTCGCCAAGTTTCTGTTCGTGGTGCTGGCCGTCGCCGCCGGCGTGGGCGCTCTCGCGGGCGTGCGCGGTTTCAGCGAAAGCTTTCGCACCACTCTGACCAAAGAAGCCCGGACCGTGATGGCAGCGGACCTGACGGCGCGCCAGTTCATGATGCCGGCGGGTTGGCAGATCGCCGCGCTGGATAAACTCGCGGCACAAGGGGTCGAGCGAACGTGGATCACCGAGACCGTTTCCATGGCCGCGGCAACATCCAATGACGCGACGCCGGTGCTGGCCGCCCTGAAGGCCGTCGATCCAACCCGGTATCCCTATTACGGCACAGTACAACTTGCGCCCGACATGTCGCTTGCTTCGGCGCTCGCGGCCGATACCGTAGTCGTCGGTGAAGACCTTCTGATTCGCCTCCACCTGCGCGTCGGAGATCCGGTCCGCGTTGGCGAACGAGAGTTCCGGATTGTCGCCATCATCGTTTCCGAGCCAGACCGCATGTCGGCCAGCCTGAACATCGGCCTGCGTATGATCATGTCGCGCGAGGCGTTTGAGCGCGCCGGGCTGATGCAACTGGGGAGCCGCGCGTCCGAGCGTTATCTGTTCAAACTGACTCCCGATGCGCCGCCGGTCGAGCAAGTGCGCCGGGCGATAAAGAGCGCGCTTCCGGAGTCGCTGGTGGCCGATTTTAGAGAGTCGAGTCCTATCATCACTAGGGGGCTCGATCAGGCCACCACGTTTCTGAGTCTGGTCAGCCTGATTGCCTTGATCGTGGGCGCGATCGGCGTCGCTATGGCGATGCACGCACATCTGCAACAGAAAATGGATCATATCGCCGTGATGAAGTCGCTCGGCGGTACGTCCACTGAAATCATTCGTATTTACATGCTTCAGACTCTGATGCTCGGCCTGGTAGGCGGATTGGCCGGCGTGGCGGTGGGGCGCGGCGTCGAACAGGTGTTCCCGTTGCTGATCAAGAAATACTTCTCCATCAACGCGGTGATCGGATGGCACTTCCAAGCCGCCTGCCAAGGCATCGCGGTGGGTATCCTCACCACGCTCTTGTTCACCCTGCCACCGCTCCTGGCGATCCGAAAGATCCGCCCAGCGCTGATCCTGCGCCGCGATATGCCGGAGGCAAAGCTGCCCTGGCGTCGCCGCGTGGTAGAAGCACGCGAGGCGCTTGCGGCGGCCGGCTTGATTCTCATCGGCATCGGTGGGATTTCGGCATGGCTCGCCGAATCGCCCCGGGTCGGGGGATTCTTCGCGGGAGGCTTGACCGTCAGCCTGATCGCTCTCACCGTCGTGGCGTGGGCCATGCTCAAACTGGTGCGCGCGTTCCTCAACCGTTCGCCCTGGAGAATTCCGTCACTGGTGCGGCAGGGTATGGCGAACCTGTACCGCCAGGGCAATCAGGCGCAGGCGATCCTGGTGGCGCTCGGATTGGGCGTGATGTTCACCCTGACCGTGTACCTGGTGCAGGATTCGGTAGTGTCGCAGGTCGTGGACACCGCTCCGCCCGGCGCGCCCAACGTGTTCCTGGTCGGCGTTACCGAGGCGCAGGTGGAGCCGTTGAAACAGCTCATCGCCAAGCAAGCCGACGTGTTGAGCCAGCCCGAATTCGTGCCCAGAGTTGCGGCTCGCGTCGTCAGCACGAACGGTGTGCCGGTCACCGGACGCCTCGGCTTCACGACTTCGGTGATGTGGGAGACGGAGCAGCCCGACTATGTTCGGGTGCTCGAAGGCTCCTGGTGGTCGCGCGAATCGTTACGCCCGAACGCCGCGCCCGTGGTTTCCATCGGAGCCGAGACCGCCAAGCGTTTGAACGTCGCCGCTGGCTCGACGATTGAAATGGACTCGAGCGGCCGAACCATCCAGGCGCGCGTGGTTGCCATTCACACGTTGGAAGCCCGTCGCTTCATGCCGACCAGCGCCTTTCTGTTCAACCCTCCCGCCTTGCAGGGTCTGCCCGCGAGTTACGACGGTGGCGTGCGCATCAAGCCTTCTTCCGTGGCCGCTTTCCAGCGCGCCGCGTTCGAAACATTTCCCACCGCGACGGTAGTGAACATCGCCGACGCGCTCGAAATCGTGCAGCAGGTGGTCAATCAAATTGCGCTCGTGATCCGATTCCTCTCCGGATTCGCGATACTTGCCGGGGCAGTGATTCTAGCAGCGAGCGTCGCCGGCACGCGTTTTCGCAGGGTACGGGAAGTAGTGATCCTGAAAACGCTGGGCGCTACCCGCCGTCACGTAGTGCGCATCTTTTCGGTCGAATTCCTCGCGCTCGGCGTGGTAGCGGGCTTAATGGGCGCCCTCCTGGCGACGATCTTCACCAGCTTGGTCCTCAAGCGCCTCCTCGATGCTCAATTCCACTTCGATCCCAAGGCGACTCTTCTTGCCGTCGCCCTAACCGCGTTGCTGGCAAACGTCTCCGGCTGGCTAGCAAGCTTCCGCATCCTGCGCCAGAAACCACTTGAAGTCCTGAGGGACGAGTAACGCAAGGCCCTGGCTTGCACTACGGTTTCTTTGCGGTGTCATTTTAGAACCCGTTGATAGTCCTGCTTAGCGTGAAATAGCCTCTCTATCAATACGCCCTCACGGTGAGAGCGGTAGGCAATCAAGTAGTTCTCGAACTCGCTGACGCGCCAGAGACGAACACCAGAGTGCTTCCCTCGCCGCACTCGACCCGGTGATCCAATCCCAGGCATCTCGGCTAACTCAGCGTAGGTTGCTTCGACAGCCTTGCGAAAACGCCCTGCTACCGGTAAACCGGCGTTCTCAGCGATATAGGCGTAGTGAATGATGAAATCCCGGCGGGCGGCGGGGCGTTGAATCGCCCGCGCCATCGACTAGGACTGGCCGCGCTCGCGCAAGAGTTCAAGCGCCTCGCGCTCCATCGCATCGAAGTCCGCGCGAGTCGCCTCAACGTAGTCGCCGCTTTGGCCGGCCTCGTCGAGCAGTGTCTCTAGTCGTCTGTCGAAGTGTTCATCGACGGGAAGGGCCTCGCCATGGTTCACCCGTTCCAAAAGCCGTGCCTCGGTGCGAACCAAGTCCTCGATAAATGCATCCGCGTCTGCGTAGCGCCCCGAACTCACCTGCTTTTGAACGAAGTCTTTGAGGGAGTCCGAAAGGGTAACGTTCATGGACGATATTCCCTACCTGCGACTAATTCTACGCTGTTTTGCTCTAGAAATCGATCACTGCCAGAATCTCCGACGGCCTCTTATCGAACGCTTTGGAAATCGCCAGCAGACTCTCAATGCTGGGCAAATTCGCCCCACGCTCGATCGCGCTGATCTGCGACACGCTCAGCTTGGTTTGCGTGGCCAAATCCTTGAGCGACCAGTCGCGCTCCACGCGCAACATCTTGATGGCGTGGCCCAGACGGCCTCGCAGGCGGTCCTGCGGGGAACGTCCCAGGTCGAACGCTTCGATCGCGTTCTTCAGCACTTGCCGGAGCTGCGCGAGCGAAAACGGTTTGGAAAGGTAGTCGAAGACCTTCAGCTTGAAGGTCGTGCGCATGTCTTCGAGCGAGGGATACCCGGTGATAATGATCACGCACATCCCCGGCCAGCGCGTCAGCAGTTGCTCGAGCACCTTGTCGCCGGTCGCCTCACCCATTTTCATGTCCAGCAGAACGATGTCGGGCAACCGCTCCTCGCAGCCGTCAAACAGCTCCCCTGGTTGGGCGAACGCGCGTACCGTGTATACGCCTTCGTCCTTCAGAAAGTCTTCGATGTAGTTCCGGAAGTCGACGTCGTCGTCAAGAACTGCGATGTCGGCGACGGTGGCCGGAGTCACGGCCTCCACTACGCACCCATGACCTTCCAGAGACGCCGCGTGATCGGACCCGCCATAGACCGGGCCGTGATCCAGGCTCGCTCCACCGCCGGCACCGCCGTTCGGCGGCGGAAGACGTCGAAATCCGAGGCTTCGATGTGGCGCAGCGTCTGGCGGTTGAGATCGAAGGCGACTTTCACGGCGAACCGGCCCCGGGAGTTGAGCAGCGCCAGGCCCGGCTCGGACTTCTGATAGTAGCTGTGCGCCCGTTCCGCCTGGAAGCGCATGAGACCTCGAAACCCTTCGTTGCGCGTGTGGCTCTGGAGATCGGCCTCCGTATAGCCGAAGGACTGCATCTCCTCAAGCGGGAGATAGATCCGGTCCCGCGCCAGGTTCTCGGCCGTATCCCGCAGCATGGCCGTCAGCTCAATCGCCAGACCCAGGTCGGCCATGTAGTCGAGCGCCGGGTCCCGGAAGCCGACCACGTGCGTCATCATTAGGGTCGCGGCGCCGGTGATACGCTGGCACAGCGCGCGGAGCTGAGAGAAGCTCTGATAGCGGGTCTGCTCCAGGTCGGTGCGCACGCCCTCGATGAGATCGAGCGGATAGTCGTGCGGGATGGCGCGGTGGTCCAGGGTGTCGAGAAAGACATCCAGCACGGGATGCCGTGCCAGTCGTCCGCGCATACCGGCGTTGACCAGGGAGGCCCACTGGTCGAGATCGGCGCGGCCCCGTTCGGGCGTCGCGGCCTGGCGTCCCAACTCGCGGCTGTAGCTGCAGAACCAATAGACGGCGTGCGCGGAGCGGGCCAGGTCCAGCGGGAAATGCCGGGTGGCGAAAAAGAAGCTGCGCGAACCGGCCCGTGTGGCCTCGGCCGCCTGGGCGTAAAGCGAATCAAGCGAATTGATGTCGCTGGGGGCGGACATGCGGGTTTCCAGGAGATGATACCACGCTCGAAATGTATTACACTTATGCCAGATGCGTAAGACAATCACCGTTCGTATCACAGAAGAGCAGGCGGCTTGGCTTGCCGAGACCTCTCAGCGGACTGGTGTTCCGGCCGGCCGCATAGTTCGCGAACAATTGGACAAGGCGAGGACGGATGGAAGTGTCCGGCCATTCATGAAGTATGCCGGTATCATGAGCGGTCCGCCTGACCTGTCGTCTCGAAAGGGCTTCTCCCGCTCGTGAAGGGAATCGCCGATACCAGCTTCATCGTCGGGTTCAGTAATCGAGCGGATCGACACCACGCCTGGGCAATTGATCTCGCGGGGCGGATTACCGAGCCGCTCCTTACTTGCGAGGCGGTTCTCGCGGAAGCAACCTTCCACCTTGGGCTGAGCTCAGTCGTTCTGAACTTGGTTCGCGCCGGTATGCTCCAGGTTGCTTTTGATGCGCAACGTGAGGTCGATCGGCTTTTCGAACTTGCCCAACGCTACGCCGACCGCCGTCCGGACTTTGCCGACCTGTGCCTGATCCGGATGAGCGAGCTTTACCCGAATCACGTGGTCATTACCGTGGATCAGAGTGACTTCCGTGTGTACCGCCGAAATAAGCGTGAAGTGATCCCCCTGCTCTGCCCGCCGGGCGCTTGACCTTGACTCCCAATCTCAGAGCGCGTTATCATCACCTCTCGTTGCTGGTAAAACGCGAGGTACGCTAGGAGGCACGTCGGTGAAGCTCTCAGTCTTGGTTGCGGGCGCCGGTCTGTTCCTAACCGCCATGCCGGCCTTCGCCCATCATTCCTTCGCGGCCGAGTTTGACCGCAATAAGCCCATCAAGCTCACGGGAACGGTAACCAAATTCGATCTGACGAATCCCCACTCATGGATCTATGTCGACGCAAAGGACGCGGACGGCAACGTGGTGAATTGGGGATTCGAAACCGCCTCTTTGATCTCTCTCTTCCGGCGAGGTTTCAAGAAGGACACCTTGAAACCGGGGATGGTCGTCACCCTCGAAGGCTTTCTGGCCAAGGACGGCACACATACGGCAAACGGCCAGAGGCTCACTCTTTCCGACGGGACCCACTTCGTTCTGGGGACGGAAGAGAATCCCGGTTAGGAGGTTCTCCGGTTGAGTCTCATCGTTGTAGCAGTTTTGTCGTTCTCGTTAGCCGCTGCCCAGACCACCGCTGCGAAGACGCCGTATGCCGTGCCCCGAACCGCGGACGGCAAGCCGGACTTTCAGGGAATCTGGGAGACGCGAAACGCGGCTGCTTTTGACGTCAGCGAAGTGGCCGAGGGCCACGAAATTCCTTACCTGCCTCAAGCCCTGGAGAAAGAGCAAAAAGGCGACCGCGTCGATCCCATTGCGCACTGTTTTATGCCGGGCGTGCCGCGCATCACCTACATGCCCTTTCCCTTTCAAATTCTCCAGCGGCCCGGAATCGTGGTGTTCATGTATGAGTACCTGCATGACCAGCGCATCATCCCGACGAATCCACGCCCGCATTTGGAAGGCATCGATCTTTGGCTGGGGGATTCGGTCGGCCGTTGGGAGGGAGATACGCTGGTCGTTGACGTCACGAATCTGGACGGCAGGTCGTGGCTGGACTCGGCGCGCCATACGCACAGCGACGCTCTGCACGTGGTCGAGCGATACACACGTACTGGCCCTGACGCTATCTATTACGAAGCCACGATCGAGGACCCCAAGACGTATACGAAGGCCTGGAAAATCAGGATGCCGCTCCATCGCAATACGGAGCCCGGTTTTGAATTGAAAGAGCAGGAGTGTACCGAGGGTGATAATGGGCGCGCGATACACCCGCCGTATCGTCCGTCGCCCAAATCATGATTCTCCATATGAAAATCCGTTTCTTCGCTTTCATCACCGTTGCTTTTTCCGCCGCTGCCCAGCCGAATTTGGAGGGAATCTGGCAGCCTCGAACCTCCGGGGCGGCCTATTCCATTCTTCCCCATCAGGGAGGGTTCTTTCTTGGCGCTGAATCCAAGACCGGTGTCGTGGAGGGTGGCGTACTTCCCTATCAACCCTGGGCAGCGGAAAGAGTGAAGGAACTCACCCAGCACATGGAACTTGATCCGACCGGGCATTGTCACTATGAGGGTATCCCGCACGCCAACTATTTTGGGTTTCAGATTTTCCAGACACCGAAGCTGATCGCGGTTCTCTATGAGAATATGCACGCTCGCCGCATCATCTATATGGATGGCAGTCCGCATCCTAAGGATTATCTGGCGTGGATGGGAGACTCGCGCGGCCACTGGGAGGGCAATACGCTGGTGGTCGATGTGGCCAACAACAACGACAAGAGCGTGTTCGATATGGCCGGCCACTTTCATAGCGACGCGCTGCACGTGGTGGAGCGCTTCACGCCCGTCGACCACGACACCATCAACTGGGAAGCCACGATCACCGACCCAAAAGTGTTCACGAGACCGTGGAAGATGAAGTTCCCCCTGAAGCGCGCGGCCAGCACCTATGAAATGTTGGAATCCGGCTGCTTTGAGGGAGAACGCGACGCAGTACACTTGGTGGACGGTCTCGCCACGATTCCCAAAGATCACTATAAGTAATGGTGGGGCAGCCAGTCATGGCGGCGAGCCGGCCTCCAGGCCGGCTTTTTTGTCGCGACATAGCCGAAAAAGCCGGCAGGACTGCCTGGAGTTTCTACATTTCTGAACGAACCCCGCCCTGACGGGCAGGGCTGGTCGTCCCGCGCCCGCCCAATCGGACTAAAGTCCAAAACCGATGATTCGGAACCCGGCATCGCGGAAGTGACGATCGAATGTGAATGCGGTTCTAATGCCGTGCCGGCGCATCATCGCGAAAGAGACGCAATCGGTGAAGCTGATTTCGTGATCGGAGTATTTCCGCATCCAACGCACTGCTTCGACCTCGTCCTGCCTGTCGGAAGACAGCACTTCGATGCTGCGAGACGCATACAGATCTTCGACGCGATCGGCGGCCGTGCGGAAGCCAACCAGCCTGCCGAGCAGCGTCGCCACTTCGTCCACGACATGATTGCTCGTCAGCAACGGCCTGTCGAGAGACGGCCAAAGCCGCGCAGCTTCACGGTGGTATTGGTCCCGTTTCCGGTACAAAGCCAGGAAGGCCCCTGTGTCGACGAAGATCAACGCTTTCGACCGTAGAGATAATCATCGTGACAAGCCGCCAGGTCGGCCGGTCCGTCATCGTCGTAGGCGATGAGATGGTCCCAAAACGGGTCCCCCGTCTTCTTCGCCTTGCCCCTGGGCGGTTCTGCCAACTGCCTTTCCACGGCTCTTCGCAGGAACTCACCGAACGAAATCTTCTGTTCCCGCGCTCGAGTGACAGCTCGTTCCTTCAAGCGAGCTGGCAACACGACCGTGGTCCGGTCAGACATAGTTATGTTTACATAATGACATACTATGCGCTAAGTCAACAACCCGTTCGTTGACACTCGCGGTTCAGGGCTTTGGTACCATCTCGGTGTTTAGGACATGAATCATGAGCCTCCACCGAGCAACGTCGCGCCGGGACATTTTGAAAGCGGCCGCAGCGCTGGTTCCCCTGTCCGGACTCGCCGCACAAGTCAAGAAACGTTCCGGCCGCGGACGCATCGACGTGCATCATCACATGCTGCCGCCGTTTCAGCCGAGCGTCGCGGCCCGCAAGTATACTCCACAGACTTCGCTCGACGCCATGGACAAGTTCGGCACGGAATCCGCCGTCCTTTCGCTGACCTTGGCGGCGGATGATCTATACGATGGGACCGAGAAAAGCATCAAATTTGCGCGCGACGCCAATGAATACGGGGCTAAGGCGGTGCAGATGAACCCCAAGCGCTTCGGATTCTTCGCGGCACTTCCGGCCAGGAGCATGGATGCCAGTCTGAAGGAAATCGAATACGCCTTCGACACGTTGAAATGCGACGGCGTCGCGCTGTTCACCAATACCGGAGACAAGTGGTGGGGCGATCCCACGTTCCTGCCCATCTTCGACGAGCTGAACCGGCGCAAATCCGCCGTCTTCTTTCACCCCGCTGTGGCCAACTGCTGCCACAACCTGGCCGGACTGGGCGATGGCGTGGTGGAGTTCGACTTCGACACCACGCGTACCGTGGTGAGCCTGCTCTATAACGGCGTGCTGTCCCGCTGCCAGGACATCAAGTGGATCGTGAACCATTCCGGCGCCGCCCTGCCCGCGCTGGCCGGCCGTGTGAAGGATCGAGTGCCCGGCGGATCAACCTTCGGCGCGGGCGCTGCCGGCGACGGCACATACAACGCCAATCCGCAGCGCGATCACACGCCGAAAACACCCAATGGCGCGTACT
>JBGPHB010000069.1:0-10147 GCA_041484155.1 Bryobacteraceae bacterium | reverse complement strand
TCGCTGAAGAACTACAAATCTCTCGACGCGCACAACATTCCCAGGGTGCTCGATTTCCCTTTGCCTAAGACGCAGGGGGACCCGGAGACCGATCCCGTTGCGATGGCGGAGTTGCGCGCCAAGCGCCTGCAAGCGACCGCGCCGAAGAATCTGGTCGACCCCACGCACTCGCTGGACCACTTTTACGGGGCGCTGCTCCGGGGCGGGACCACTCAGATCGTTCACTATGGCGATTCCCCCACGACCGCGGACCTGATCACGGCCGATGCTCGGGCCATGTTGCAAAAGGAATTCGGCGACGGCGGCAGCGGATTCGTCCTGATCGCGCGGCCGTGGGCCTGGTACGGACATCGGGGCGTGGAGATGAGCGCTTCGAACTGGAAGAACGATATCGCTGGTAGCGCTCAGTTCAGGGACGGGTTGCACGGGTTGGGCGGCGTGAGCGCTGTCGGCGTGGCGGGCGCGACCGCGCATTGGCGGCTGACGAGGGGCGCTTCCCGAGGCACGATCGAAATCGCTTACCTCGCCCAACCGGATGGGGGTGCGTTCTCGGTGGAGGCGGAAGACCAGCAACTCGGTGAGGTAGAGACCGCCGCCGAGGCTAAAGCTCCGGGATACGCGCGCTTCGCATTTCCAGCCGGTTCCACGCGGTTCACGTTGCGAGTGACTCGCGGCATGGTGCGACTGTACGGCGCCGATTTCCGCAAAGCTGCGCCGGGAGTGGTCTATGACAGCCTGGGGATCAATGGCGCGAATGTGACGCTGCTTTCCAGGGCTTTCAACGGGCGGCACTGGGCCGCCGAGCTCAACCACTACAAACCGGACCTGGTGATCATCAACTACGGCACCAATGAGAGCGGCTTCGGACAGTTCGTGAACGGCACCTGGGCGGCCGAGATGAAGGAAGTGGTTCGGCGGCTGCATGCGGCCTTGCCGGAGTCGTCGGTGCTCCTGATGAGTCCGATGGATCGAGGGGAACGGGAAACCAGCGGCGATATTGAGACCAACCCGTTGCTGCCGCGACTGGTCATGATAGAAGCGAGGGTCGCGAGCGAGACCGGAGCGGCTTTTTTCAATACCTTCGAGGCGATGGGCGGCGAGGGAACCATGGGGCGCTGGTACACGGCCGAGCCTCGCCTGGTGGGCGCCGACTTCATTCATCCCATGCCGGCGGGAGCCAAAATCGTGGGGGAGCTGTTGTACAACGCGCTTCGAGATGGATATAACCAATACAAACTGCGACAATTGAAGGACACGGCGAATAATCAATGACGAGCCATACGCTCAAGCTCGCGATCGCGGCACTCTTATGCGCGGTGTTGTCTCCGGGCGCGACGCCGAAGGCCAAGAAATCCCCCCCCACCGCTCCATCCAAGAAGCGCTACCGATCGAGCAAGGTTGTAAAGAGGGGTTCCGGCAAGCCGGTCCGCCGCAGGCTGATTCCGAAGGGTCCGCCGGTCAGCGCGCGCACGCGCGCCGAGGCGCAGGAGGGCGTATTCCAGAAGGTAGCCGACGGCGTGGATATTCCCGTCGAGAACGCGGCTGCTCTGGTTCCTTTCTTCGAACAGCTTTATCGCCATCAGCAGGGCGAGATGCCCGGGCCGCTTCGCATCCTGCACTATGGCGACTCGCACACCGCCGCCGATGAATGGACCGGCGATCTACGAACGCGCTTTCAGGAAAAATTCGGCGACGGCGGCAGCGGTTATTCTCTTGCCGGCCGGCCGTGGAACGGTTACCGGCGGCTGGACGTGCGCACCGGCTCGACGCGTGGCTGGCACACCGACGGACTGGTGGGCAGATCGGGCGACGGGATTTACGGGCTGGGCGGTGTCAGCATGTCGGCCAAGGGGCCGCATGAGGCGGTGTACCTGCTGGCCGATGCCCAGCAGTTCGAATTGTTTTACTTGCAGCAGCCGGGCGGCGGGGCCCTCCAGATCTATGACAACGGCGGGCTGGTGGAGCGCATTTCGACGGACGGCGATGCCGCACCGGGCTATTATCACTACGAGACGGTTCCTGGCTCACATCGCGTCGAGGTCGAAACACTCGAACGTGCGCCCGTCCGGCTGTTCGGCTTTGTGGCGGAGAACTCCACCGGGGTCACCTACGAGACGCTGGGCATCAATGGCGCGCAGGCGTCCATCGTCTTCGATTGGAACGAGGCCGTGCTGCGGTCGAATATCGAGCGGCGCAATCCGGGGCTGATCGTGATCGCTTATGGAACGAATGAGGCCGGCCGCACGGACTGGACACCCGAGACTTACCGGGACATGTTTTCGCAGTTGATCGGGCGCTTCCGTAGCGCGGCTCCCACGGCGACCATTCTGGTGATCGGGCCGCCGGATCGATACCTGCACACACGCAAGGGCTGGCTGCCGATGGAGAACCTCGACCGGATCGTGGAGGCGCAGCGGCAGGCCGCGGTATTGAACGGGTGCGCCTTTTGGGACTTGCGGGCCAAGATGGGCGGCAAGGGCTCGATGCAGCAGTGGGTGTATTCCGGAATGGCGCAGTACGATCACGTGCACTTCACGGGGGCGGGGTACCGGATGCTCGGGGACGCGGTGTTCCGCGACCTGATGAGCCAGTACGACGTATTTCTGAAGGCCCGCAATGTCGTTGCGGCCGTGCCGAAGTAAAGGTGCTCGAGTTCTCGTCTCATGGCCGATCATCCGACTACGGAATTCTATTGCCCTCGCTGCCAGCAGCCGGTGAACGATCCGTTGGCGTGCGGCGATTGCGCATCGCTGATTTGCCGGCGGTGCGGGACGCCGTTGGAGCGGGTGGACGAGTTGGGGATGGGGTAAGGGGAGCCCCGAAAACCGAAGACGACAAGCTGAAGCATGTCCCACTTGGCTCATCAACAACTTGTGGCGTAACGGTGGGGCATGCTTTAGCCTGCCAGAGAGTGGTGGGGCGGACTCTAGCCTGCGCGGGAGTTTACTCCCTCTTGGTTCTCCTGCTGGCGTCGTGCGGTTCCAGGGCGCCGCAACAGCGTCCCACGGGCGTCGCCTATGCGGGTCCATTGACACTGCACCTGCGTAAGGACCTGGCGTCGAAATCGGCCCCGGTTGGGACAGCCAGCCACGGCGAGCGGCTGGACGTACTCGAGACACGGCGGCGGTTCGTGAAGGTACGGACGGCACAGGGCGTGGTGGGATGGACTGACTCAAACCTCCTGCTCACACCGCAGCAGATGGACGATCTGCGCCGGCTGTCTGAGAGCGCCACAAAACTTCCCTCGCAAGGCACGGCGAAAGTGTACGAGGCGGTCAACATGCACTCAGAGCCGAGCCGGCAATCGCCGAGCTTTTTCCAGATTCCGGAAGCGGGATCGGTGGACGTGGTCGGCCACCGTGCGACGCTGCGCGTGGCTCAGAATCCTTCGCCGCCGCCCGTGCGCCGGACTGTGTCTTCGAAGAAGAGCAAGCTTAAGGAGCCGAAGCAGGCCGGGCTGGCGCCGCCCCCGCCGCGGCCTCCGGCGCCGCCGCGAAATTGGCTGGAGCTTTCGCGGCCGCGAGCGGCCGACCTTTCCGGGCCCGCGTTTCCGCCGCCCTCGGCTCCGGCGACGCTCGAGGATTGGAACCTGGTGCGCACGCGTGACGGCAAGACCGGCTGGGTCCTCGCGCGCATGCTGTATATGGCGATTCCGGACGAAGTGGCGCAGTATGCCGAAGGGCATCGCATTACCGCGTACCTTCCGCTCGGGGAGGTAAAGGATCAGAACCAGACCAAGCACAACTGGCTGTGGACCACCGCTTCCGACGGTCAGCATTCGTATGAGTTCGATAGCTTTCGTGTGTTTGTGTGGAGCACGCGGCGGCACCACTACGAGACGGCCTACATCGAGCGCAATGTGAAGGGCCGCTATCCCGTCCAGGTAGAGGCGATGGGGTTTTCACTGGTGCTGGAGGACAAAGATGCCAAGTTGTACAAGCGCACGTACGCGTTCAGCGGTTATCACATGCGCATGATTTCGAAAACGCTGTACCTGCCGCCGGTGTTGCCGGAGGTTCGGGCTTCTCCCAGAGTGGAATCGAGCCCGTCACAGGCTCCGGCGGGGGGCGGGGGGTGGAGGCAGAAGCTGCGGGAGTGGCGGAAGCGGTGGATTGGGAGATAAGCGACAGGTTCAGCCGTAGTAGAGTGCCGGTTCGAAGGCAATGTTCGATAACGGGGCAAAAAGGGTACAGGCACGAATTTCGCAAAGGCGGCGAAATTCAAGCCAGTCCCCTTTTTGCACAGATCACTGGCGCTCGAATAGCTCGCTGCGATTTACGCGCTCGCCTTTGAATACGACCATCGAGATGCGTTCGGTGGCGGCGATGTCTTGTAGGGGGTTTCCATCCACCAGGAGCAGGCTTGCTTCATAGCCTTTGCGGATGAGACCAATGCGGTCGTCGGCGCGGAGAAGACGGGCGCCGTTGTGCGTCGCGGCCTGGAGCGCGACGGACGGCGGCACTCCGGCTTCGACCCAGAGCTGCAACTCCCGATGGATGCCGGGGCCGTGGATCATTAGCGGGTTGCCCGAATCGGTCCCGGTGACCAGCAGCACACCGGCACGAAGGGCGGCAATCAGGTTCTGCTTGCCGAACTCGAGAGTCGCTGGAGCCGAGCGCTGCGACAGAACCATTTTCTTCGTCCCTTGGAGCAGGGCCGGCGGGCCTACCTGCTGCACCAGCGAACGGTCGAGCAGATCCGTCTTTCCTTGGGCCAAGGCTTGAATCGCCTCGTACACCGCGAGCGTTGGATCGTAGGTCACGCCGGCTTGCTTCATCCGCGTAAACAGCGCTTCGGGAATCGTGTCGCGGAGCGAGCCGTGCTCGATGCCGTTCACGCCCGCATCCAGGGCGTCGGCGACATCGGCCGCGTCGCCGGTGTGAGTGACGATCGGCAACCCGGAGTCTCGCGCGGCCGCCGCAATCGCGCGCAGGAGCGCAGGATTCATGCGGGCAAACGAGCCGCGCCCCTCAAGAACGGCCTTGATTCCGTCGACTCCCTTGGTTTTCAAATCCGCGACTTGCGTGCGCGCCTCCTCGGCCGATTGCGGGAGCCGGACGAACTGTTGCAGGAACGCGGGGCGCATCTGCTCCGGCAGGTACTGGGCATATTCGGTTCCGTGACCTTTGGGAGCGGTAAAGAGCGGCCCGACGACAAACAACTCGGCACCCGATTTCTCGCCCGACGCAACCATCGAACGGTGCTGGAGGATGGTATCCAGGGGATCTCCCGCGCTCTTGACAGCCGTCACGCCGCTGTAAAGATACGCGGCCAGCTCGCGATCGATGTTCTTGTCCACGTTGGCATATTCGGCGGGCGATTCCCAGAAACCGCCCGATGCGCCCAGGTGCACGTGAACGTCGATCAGGCCCGGCAGCAACGTTTTGCCGGCGGCGTCGATGGGATCGGCTTTGAGGGTCTTGGGATCGGGCGCGGGGCCCGGATAAATCTCGGCGATTTTGCCGCCCTTGACGAGCACGCTGCCCCGGTCGATCACGGTTCCATCGCCGAGGAACAGACGGGCATCGCGGATCAGCAGGGTGCGGCCGCGGCGCGAATCGCGCTCGAGCATCTTAGTCTTGGCCACGTTGCTCTTCGCATGAGCCTGCCAGACGCCCATCAGAATAAAGGGCGTCATCACTACGATCAGCCACAGCTTGGCAGAGGCCCGCATCTTCTCTTCCTTTTCCCAGCGAAACAGCTTCACGCTCAGAAAGGTCCCTACGATCGCAGTCAGGACCAGCACGCCGGCGGCGGGCAGATTCTTGAGGATCGTCTCGTGCCCCTGCAAAATGGACTGCATCCCGGTGGCGAAGTACGTGGACGGAATAAACTGGGCGACGGTTTGCAGCCAGACAGGCATGATACCGATGGGGAAAGTCGCGCCTCCCAGGAACAACATCGGAAAATACAGAAGCTGGATGATCAACTGGCTTTCCTGCATCGAATTGGCCACCGAGGCAATGATGCTGCCCATGGCCCGGAAGGCCAGCACTCCGAGGGCGACGAACACAAACAGCGACAGCGGCTCCTGTGGCATCGGCATCCCGTAGATCCAGTGGGCCAGGACAATCATCAGGACCGTGACAGGCACGAAGTGCACTAGGCCCACGACCAGCGACGAGACCAGAATCGGCGCGGCGGTGATGGGCGCGACCTTGAACCTTCGGAGGATGTTCTGCTCCCGGTCCATCACCGCGCGCATGCCGGCCCCGAAGAAACCCGTGCCCAGCACTCCGATGGTCAGAACCATGGTCACGACCTGCGTGGCGGCTCCCTGCTCGGCGTGCATCAGTTGGCCGAAAATGAAAAAAAAGACCAGCGGGAAGAGGTAAATGAAAACCAGGGTAGTGCGATCGCGCACGGTGAGCCGCAGGTTCATCCGGATGTTTGCAAGATAGGCGTTCATTTAGTCCCTCAGTCGTTTGCCGGTCAGCTCGATGAACACGTCTTCGAGCGTGGGCCGCTTCAAGTGGATGTCTTCGAGGTCGATTCCGCTCTGATCGATCCACTTGATCAGGTCGGGGAGCGTGCGGGCGGGCCGCGCCGAGTAAACCGTCAACCGGGTGCGATCCTCGCTCAGGACATGCTTTTCGGATTCCTGGAATTGCGGGACTTCGGCCGGCATCGGCTGCGCGGTTTGAATCTCGACGCGGGATTGGCCGAGAGTGCGCGCCTGGATCTCGCGCGGCGTTCCCATGGCGATGATCTTGCCTTCGTCGATGATGGCCACGCGGTCGCAGAGCCGCTCGGCTTCCTCGATGTAGTGGGTGGTCATCAGAATGGTGCGCTTGTCCGCGCGCAACTCACCGATCAATTCGTGGATTTCGAGGCGCACTTGCGGATCGAGGCCGGTGGTGGGCTCGTCGAGGAAGATCATCTGCGGGTCGTTGACCATAGCCA
This sequence comes from Bryobacteraceae bacterium, assembly GCA_041484155.1. Classification (GTDB taxonomy): domain Bacteria; phylum Acidobacteriota; class Terriglobia; order Bryobacterales; family Bryobacteraceae; genus Palsa-187. Next base: position 3,244 of record JBGPHB010000069.1, on the reverse strand, counting down.
GGGCGAGCGCCACGCGCTGCTTCTGTCCGCCGGAGAGGTGGGAGTAAAACACGTTTCGCTTCTCCCAGAGTTGCAGGCGCTTGAGCAGCTTGTCGCAATCGGTGTTGCGCGAATAGAACGCGGAGAAAAGCGCCAGAGATTCGCGGACCGTGATTTTGTCGGGCAGGTTCGTTGATTGGAGGCAGACGCCGATGCGGTCCTTGATGGAGCGCACGTCGATGCCGGGGTCGTAGCCGAGTACCTTGACGTTGCCGGCGGTACGCGGGCGCAAGCCTTCGAGGATCTCGACGGTGGTGGTTTTGCCGGCTCCGTTGGGGCCTAGCAGGCCGAAGACCTCGCCGGGGGCGACCTCAAAGTCGATTCCGCGGACTGCTTCGAAGTCTCCGTAGGATTTGCGGAGGCCCGTAATCTGAATCGCCGGTTCCATGGGGATTATTGTATAGGGGGTGTTTGTGGGAAGGGCGCAAAATCGACGAGTGACGGAAAAGGCCGGACGAATGGCGAGTTAGGCCGCGAATGAACACGGATGGACGCAGGGCAACATAGCCGCAACCAACTGACTCGAACAATAGTAGACACTACTTCAAGGCACGGTGGGGCGGGCAGTCCTGCCGGCGAGCCGACTTTCGTGTCGGCTTTTTTTCGGCAGCACCCCGATAAGAAAGCCGGCCTGGAGGCCGGCTCGCCGCCAGGACTGGCTGCCCCACGCTGCGAAGACTTCAGCCACTAGTAGTAGGAATGAATCTATTTCTTGCTTATGGAACGAAGAAGTAGCGGGTCAGGTGGAAGAAAATCGGTGCGGAGAAGCACACTGAGTCTAGGCGGTCCAGGACGCCACCGTGTCCTTCAATCAGGTGGCCCCAGTCCTTGACTCCGCGGTCGCGTTTGATCGCGGACATCACCAGGCCTCCCAGGAACCCGATGCAAGTGATCATCAGGGCCATCGCGGCGGCTTGCACGGGGCTGAACGGAGTGAGGCGCCACAGGCTCGATCCTACGGCAGTGGCGCACGCCACGCCGCCGAGGAATCCTTCCCAGGTCTTCGACGGCGACAGCGCGGGCGCCACTTTGTGCCGCCCCAACAGTTTTCCAAAAACGAATTGCAGGACGTCGCTCGACTGGACCACCACCAGCAGGAACACGATCAACAGGGCTTCCCGATCCTCGTAACCGGGAATCCGCAGCGTCAGCAGCGCCGGCACATGCGAAACGCAATACACGGAGATCATCAGGCCCCATTGCGTTTCCGATGTGCGGGCGACAAAATCCTTCGCGTCGGCCCGGAGCGCGGCCAGGATGGGCAACGCCAGGAAAGCATACACCGGGATCAGGATGGCGAAGAAGCCGTACCATCCGACCCAAATCAAATAGTACTGTCCTGGCAGAGCGACAAAGAAACTCGTGATGAGAGCCGTGCGATCCGCTCGCCGGGTCGGCGTTAGCGTGATGAACTCACGTAGGGCGGCAAAAGACACCAGGGCAAACAGGGCGATCACCGCGTTCCGGCCCAGCAGAAACGTGCCGCCGAGCAGCGCTACCATCAGCCACCAGGCCTTGATGCGAGCGTTCAGGTTCTCGACCGCGGCGTTCGCGGCGCGGAGATGCAGGATGAATCCGATCAGGCTGGCTAGCGCCAACGCGGCGCCCACGCCCGCCAGGACGTAATAACCTTGCGGCCAGATATTCATTCGGCTCCCAGTTCGAGAAGTGACTGGCGCAACCGGGCCAGGAAGGCGGTCTGATCCTCGTCGATCGCAAGCCGTGTCGGCCTTCCGAACGTGACTGAACACAGGAGGGGCAGGGGCAGAATGGCTCCTTTCGGCATCACGCGATAGGAGTTGTCCATCCATACCGGAACCAGCTCGACGCTGGGCCGCTCCTGCGCAACATGGAAGACTCCGGCTTTGAAAGGCAGCAAGCCTGGGCCCGCGCCGCGGGTTCCCTCGGGAAAGAGAATCAGCGATTCGCCACGGTCCAGGGCTTCCAGCATCGGCGAAATCGGATTTGGCGTCCGATCCATGAGGCCGCGGTCCACGAGGACGCCGCGGAAGACCCGATGAATCACGTAGCGCCGAATCGTGGTTTGCGTCCAGTAGTCGCCCGCGGCGACAGGTCGCGTCCTGGCGCGGAGGCGGGGAGGAAGGGCGGACCACAACAGCACGAAGTCTACGTGGCTGGTGTGGTTGGAGTAATAGATGCGCTGCGTGTCGGCCGGGCCCGAGCCTTGCCATCGGGCGCGAACGCCGGTCAGCATCCGCACGCTTCCAGTGATGAGCGCCTCCACTAGTGGTTCGAACATTAGATCATCGACGTGGGGCAGGCAGTCCTGCCGGCAAGCCGGCTTTCGTGCCGGCTTTTTTCGGCTGCATTGGGACAAGAAAGCCGGCCTGGAGGCCGGCTCGCCGCCATGACTGGCTGCCCCACGCTAGCCGCCAGGATAGCGTATTGCGCCGCGACTCCGGTCTGCAAGGTTATTTTGCAATCGAGATTGGCGCCCATGGGCCCACTCTTCGATCCGCGCTCTGTGGGCGGTGCTCAGAACGATGCACGCACGCTTTCCATGGAGGACCGCGATGGCCGCGTCCGCCGATGACGCACTCCCGTTGGCGATCAGCCAGGCCGCGACGGCTGCCGCACTCCGGGAATATCCCAGGGAGCAGCACACCAAGGTCGGCCGGTTCGCGTCGAGTTCTTCAATCGCCTCCACTGCGGCCTCCAATTGCTCTACCGTGGGTACGATCAGGTCCAGCATCGGCACCGTACGGTAGGCGATGCCGTGCGTGTCGATGGGCAGCTCGGCGGTTAAATCCACCACCGACGCGATCCGCGCCCGATCGCGCTCGGCGCGCCGCGGCAACCGGCCCAGCCAGACGCCATTCGCGATTTCACGCGCGGCCGGCTCGCGGCGCGTCCACAAGCGCGAGTTGAGCCTGGCGGCGGCGAGATAAGGCGCTAGGAGTGAACTTATCGCGGGACCCATCGTGCCGCTGCGCTTTCTAAAAAGCTCGGGACGTCCGCGCCAATAGACCACCGCGACGATGGCCATGGCGCCGGCGGGCCATAGCAGCAGCCACGCGAGTCCGCCAAAATAGGTCGCGAGCGCTCCCAGCAGCAAGGCGCCGAAGAGGTAGAACGCACCGATGCGGCGGCTCGGCGCGCCGGGAAACCTGGCTGGCTCACCAGGCACGAATGCGAGACAAAACAAACCGACCCAGATTCCGGTCGGCAGGTCGATGAAATGATG
>JBGPHB010000068.1:0-10176 GCA_041484155.1 Bryobacteraceae bacterium | reverse complement strand
CTGGACCATGATTTCCTATGGCGTTCGACCTGCCGCCTGCCGGAACGCGGGCGGATCGGCATATTCAATCGCTCTTATTACGAGGAGGTGCTCATCGTACGGGTACATCCGGAAATCCTCCGGAGCCAGGGTCTTCCGGACGAATTGCTGGACGAAAAAACGATCTGGCAGGAACGGTACCGGTCCATCACCGAGTTGGAAAGCCATCTCCACCGCAATGGAACCCACGTCGTCAAATTCTTCCTTCATCTTTCCAAGGAAGAACAACGAAAGCGCTTCCTGAAGCGCATTGACGACCCGGACAGGAACTGGAAGGTCAGCAGCGCCGACATCGAGGAGCGGAAATATTGGAAAGACTACATGCAGGCTTATGAAGCGTGTCTGAGCGCAACCAGTAACCGCCACGCGCCCTGGTACGTGGTTCCAGCCGACGATAAGGAGAATGCCCGGCTGATCGTCTCCGAGGTTATTTTAGACGCTCTCAGAGGGCTGAAAATGGCGTATCCCAAGCCCACCGCGAAACACCAGAAGGAACTCCAGTCGATCCGCAAACTGCTTGCGAGCAGTCTCTGAAGCATTGTGGGGCGGGTCTCCAGACCCGCCCCACATGCTTTTCATTGCCGCTTCAGCTCAGCGGTCGGGCGTCCAGTTGGTTGCATCTCTTCTCAGGCGTGGGGTGCGGTAAACGGAGCCATGTCCGTATTGTGTGCCGCCGAAACCAGCCAGCGATTACTCTTCTGTTGTACGATGACCAGCGTCAAAATCCCCCGCCGCGTCGCTCGATCGTCCCAGCCGGAGTGCCCCTCCGTTCCCTTCATTTGCCAATTCAGATGCACCACGGCGACTTGTGGTGCGATGAGGCGAATCGTCCACGCAAGAGGACGGAACCGGCTGTTCCGGAGAACGGAGTTGTGCAGCTCGCGGTGCTGCCCCTCGATCTCGCGTCGTCCTTGCCAATGCCTGCCCGCGACGTTTATATAGTCGGCGTCTTCGGTAAAGCAAGCCGCCCATGACCTTGGGTCGTGACGGTTCCAGGCGTCCACCAGCGCGAGAACCACGGCGTCCGCCTCGGCCCCGGCATCCCCGGTATCCGTGAAGGCGTCGGCGCCGTGATTCTCCCGTGGACTCCGGCGGTGAAGGGCCTCCTCTGATTGGTTCCGAATGAAACGGAGAAATTCCTCCGCCGTTCGGAACCCCAGCCCCTCCGCGGTATCCACCGTTTCGAGCATATTCAAGCGATCGTTCGATCCCGTTCCAGTTGTGTCTTCCAGTGTTCCTTGCATCACTGTTCCAGCCTACGAGATATATTCCCTAAAACCGTGAAAGTCTCGTGGAGTTCCTGTTGAGTTTGCGTGACGGTATAATCGCGTTTGGGCGTCACGCTGTAAATGAAGACCTTCCCGCCGTTCCGGCTTGACTCCGTCAACCAATGCTTGTGGCGCGGGGAGGCCCGGATCTCCCTGGCCCCCAAGGCCTTCGCGGTGCTGCGGTATCTGGTGGACCATGCCGACCGCCTCGTGAGCCAGAACGAACTTCTGGAAGCGCTGTGGGCGGAAACCTACGTGCAACCGGAGGTTCTCCGCAAGTACATCCTGGAAATAAGAAAGGTTCTGGAGGATCCGCCAAAGAACCCCCGATTCGTTGCGACCTTCCCCAAGCGGGGTTATCAGTTCATTGCTCCGGTTACCGAAGCGGGATCGAACCACACCGACCGGGAACTGACGGGCCGGCTAGTGGGCAGAGGGCCCGCCTTGGCGGAGTTGAACAGGTTCCTGGACGCAGCCGCGCGCGGGCAGAGGCAGGTGATCTTTGTGACTGGAGAAGCCGGGATCGGCAAGACCACCCTGGCCGACGCCTTCCAGCTCCAGGGCGCTCGCAAGGCCGGCGTCCGAATCGCTCGTGGCCAGTGTATGGAAGGTTTCGGTGGCAAGGAAGCGTACTATCCGGTACTGGATGCATTCGGACAGCTCATGCACGGAGCGGCAGGCGAGGCCGTGGTCGAAACCTTGGCGGCTCATGCGCCGACCTGGTTGATCCAGTTTCCCGGCGCGGTGAAGCCGGAAAGGCGCGAGGCGCTGCAGCGTGAGACTTTGGGCGCCACGCGGGAGCGGATGGTGCGCGAGATCTGTGAGGCGCTGGAGACGTTGGCTGCGGAACAACCTCTGATTCTGATCCTGGAGGACCTCCAGTGGGCGGACGAATCCACGCTGGATCTGATCTCTGCTCTCGCCCGCCGCAGGGGCGCCGCCCAAGTCATGCTGCTGGCGACGTACCGGCCGGTCGAAGTCATCCTCTCGGGAAGTCCTTTGAAGCTGCTGAAGCAGGACCTGCTGATCCACCGCCTGTGCCGTGCCATCAATCTGGAGCGGCTGACCGTACCCGAGGTGGAGGAGTACCTGGCCACGGAGTTCTCAAATAGCGGCCTGCCGCGGCTTCTCTCCGGCATCATCCACCGCCATTCCGACGGCAATCCTTTGTTCATGGTCGCCATGGTGGAGCAACTCGTGGAAAAGGGATTCATCGGCAAGGAGAGCGGGCGATGGCTGGTTTCCGTTCCGATGGACCGCCTGGATCCGGGCGTGCCCGAAACCCTGCAGCAAATGCTGGAGGTCCAGTTCGAACAACTGGCCGCGCCCGAGCAGCGCCTGCTGAGGGCGGCCAGCGTGGCGGGCCGGCGCTTTTCCGAATGGGCCGTGACCGCCATGCTCGACGGCGATACCAGCCAGGTGGAAGAACAATGCGAGGCTCTGGCCACTCGGAACCAGTTCATTCGCCGGGGAGGGGTGCAAGAGGCGACGGATGGATCGGCCTACGCGCAGTATGAATTCAGGCACGCTCTTTACCGGGAGGTCCTGTACCGGCAGTTGCCGGCCACGCATCGCCGCCAGTTCCACCTCCGGCTGGCGATTCGAATGGAGGGCTTGCACACTCCCGACGATCCCGCGCCTGCGTCCGGGCTCGCCTCGCACTTTGAAGAGGGTCGCGATTATGAGCGCGCCGTCCGCTATCTGATTCTCGCTGCCGGTAATGCCGCCCGCCGCTACGCGCACGCGGATTCGGTACAAGTGCTGCGGCATGCGCTCGAGTTGCTTCCGCACCTCGCCGAGACCGCGAGGCGGGATCTCGAGATCCAAATTCTGGAGCGAATCAGCGACGCGTTATATGCGCAAGGCGAGATGGTCCAATCCGCCGAGATCGACCAGAAGGTAGTGGAACTGGCCGCGCAAGCCGGGTTCAAAGCTTCCCAGGTGAATGCGCTCACGCGTCTGGCTCGCGCCCTGGCGTTCCTGGATCCGGATCGTTGCACCGCGGTGTGTGAACGGGCGCTCGACGTCAGCCGGACCCACGACGATCCGCTGCTGGAGGCCCGCACGGAAATGCTGGCGGCGTGCTGGCGCATCATCACCAACGGCTGGCGCAAGGAGGACGCGGAAATCTGCGAAGCAGCCCGCGCGAAGATCCGGAGCCTGAGCGATGAGGTCCCGGCTTACTATGAGATCCTCTACGCACATGTCCAATGCACCCAGGGCGACTACGAGGAAGCCTACCGGACCGCCATGGCCGGAATTCCCAAATCGATAGAGAACGACAGTCTCGTCGTCTACCTGTCCGCGCATTCCTCCCTGGTCCAGGCGCTCCTGCATCTGGGTCGATGGGGCGAGCTTCTTCGGGTGATTGGCACCGCGCTCGATGTCGTCAAGAAAAACGGGAACGCGCCCTGGCTCGGAATTTTCCAGGCCAACCTGGCGCGGCTGCATTTCGACGCGCACGACCTTGCCGGGGCCCGGCGAATTGCCGAAGATCTCATGCGAACTCACACCGAGAAACCGGCGGGCCAGGTTCGAACCATGGCCCTGCTCACCGCCGGCTACGCCTCGCTGGAATCGGGATCTCAAGACCAGGCATGGCAGTATTTCACCAGCATTTGCGATCGGGAACTTCGCCCCAGATTTTTTCTGGACTGGTATTGGCGAATGTACGGGCGGCTGGGCCTAAGCAGGGCGTGGCTGGCCAAGGGAGACTCCGTGAGAGCCGGCCAGGAAAGCGATGCGTTCCACCAAGCAGCGCTTTCCTCAGGCGATCCGGCTGTCAAGGCGCTGGCTTGGGACCTGCAAGCCAGCGTGGCCATCGTCGAACAGGACTGGGACCGCGCCCGAGACTCTTTGAACCAGGCGCTGGCCATTTTGGAGACGGTCAAGATCCCAAGCGTGGGCTGGCGCGTGCATACGTCCGCCTGCGCGTTGCATGAACGAACCGGCGACATCGAGGCGGCGGCGCGCCATCGTGCCCGTGCGGCGGCGATCATTCTCGAACTCGCTAGTTCGTTCCAGGACGGCGAGCCGCTGCGGGATTCGCTGCTTGCGCGACTGCCTTCATCCGCTGGATCTCTTGCAACTGAGGGATAAACAGCTGCGCCCGCGGAGGACGCATGGATTGCCCGATTACCACGGCCTCGCTCGCCAATCGCTGGGCTTCGTCAAATTGCAGTTGGCGAGCCAACGCGGTGGCGGCATTCAAGCGTATGAATCCGCGCTGCTCGCTGTTGGATGGGAAAACCAAGTCGGCGATCACAACCTCCTGTCGGCGAAGGGCCAGACCTTGTGCTGGATCGGCGCCCGATTCGAAGAGCCCCGCGAGCGTCTCCGTGGCGCGGAGGTAGGGCTCGCTGGTAGGCCCATCGAGGAGCTCTTCCAGCGCCACCAGATCCTGCGCGGCGCGAAGGGCTCTTCCCTGTGAGCCATGGGAGCGTTCGAATTCAATGGTCAATTGCAACGGTTGTTCGAGCCAGCCGGCACCCGCGCCGCGCGCGGCAACCAGGGCCTGGCGGTATTGTTCAATCGCCGCCGGCGCTTCGGTCCAACGGTTCTGCTGCTGCATCAGGAATCGGGGGTAGTTTTCCGACACGGTCAAGAGCGGCTGCTGATTGTCCGCCGACCAGCTCTGGAGGAGTCCGAAGAGGCGCTGGTAGAGTTGGTCCGCCTTGTCGGGCGCCTTCCGATTGGCAAGGATGTTGGCGATTGAAGGTACCGTCCAGGCAACCTGGTCCCGGTCAACGGCACGCGACGCGGCGTCCAGTGCCTGCATCGCGAGATTGAAGGCCTCGTCAGAGTTGCTGTTGGCCTTAGACAGCGCCTTCTGAAGATCCCCAGCGATCGAGACTTGTTCGGGCGAGGCCTTCTGCATGGCTTGCTGCTTCTTCGTCGCGGCCTGCTGGTACTCGTCGGCACGCTTCGCCTGCCCGGACATTCGCGCCGCCTGAGCAAGAGAGGATAGAAGGTTGGATTCCTCCCACGGCTGCAAGTTCGAGTGATTCGCCAAGTAGTCATTCAAAAGGCCCTCGGCTTCTGCGCCCCGCTTGGTGTTTCCCAAGTGGTTGGCATAGCTGGTGAGGACTTGAAGGTACGACCCATTCTGGCCATCTTGAGTGTCGTTCAACAACTGCTGGTACACCTGGTCAGCGGCTTGGGGTTGGCCTGCCTGATTGAGAACGCCAGCGAGGTTCTGCCGCAACGAGATCGTCTGGCTGCGCGCCTCCGGTTTCCCCGAAGTGTCAAGAACACTGATGGCTTGCAGGAGGGCGGCAGTCGCATCGCCATAGCGTTCTTCGCGCTGGGCGAGATTTGCGAGCGACTGCAGGGCGCCGACGCGTTGCGAGGGTTCGGCCTGCTCGGCTAGTTTTCGGTAAAGAGCGGCTGCTTCATCGAGCTGGCCTTGCTGTTCGTATAGCGAGGCAAGCGCGGCATCGTCATCCTTGGCGACGGTGCGCATCTTCGCCCAGACCGCAGCGGCGGCGTCCGGGCGGCCGAGTTGCTGGTAGATTTCGGCGAGTCGCTGGTAGACCCAACTATTGTTTCCGGAGACGGACCGCCGATTTATCCCAAAGACGGTATATGCCCGGCCCAGACGCATTTGGCCCTCGCCGGCAGGTTCCGGAGACTTCGCCGGCGGTGCGGCATCCGTGGCCGCGGCGGCCTTCTCCCGGTAAGCCAGGGACTTCAGCAGGTTCCGGTCTTGCTGCCAGAAATCCGCTAGGGAATTGAGAAGCAAGATGCGGGTCGAGTGCGATGGGCCCAGCGCTTCGGCGCGGGAAAGAGCGTCTTCTAAGGTGGCGCGCGCTTGGACACCCTTTCCCGCGCCTTCATAAAGCTGCGCAACATTCTGGACCCACATCCCGAATTGGGGTGAATCCACAGGCACGCGCTGTAGCAGACTCCGCGCCTGTTCGCGCTTTGCCGCCGCTTCGGAGAAGCTGCCGCTGTTGTGGGCGTCCCGATAGGCTTGGATCGTGACTTGGATAGGCTCCATAGCAGGAGCCTGCGCCACGGCAACCGCCGGCCACAGTAAAAGCACGATTCCAGAATGCATGTTGCTATAGATTCCGGCGGCCGGTTTCCGGTTCCCGCATTACGCCGTGAAGCCTGTTCACACGTGTCGCCTGTTTGGCCCAACACGGGCGCTGGCCGGCGATGCAAACGATTCCGTGCCGGGTTTGGAAGGAAACCTGTTGTGACGGCATTGCTCTAACGCAGCCGGGATTTTGTTGAGACCGGCCGAGGCTCGGAAAGGAGTCGACGATGAAAGCAAATGTGACACGTGTGCTCGTAACCGGCGTAGCCGCCCTGGCAATCGGCATCTACGCTGAAAGAGGTTTTTCGGGAAACAACAATCTGCCTAAGAACGATCCGGCAGTCACTGCCGCGGTAGACAAGGGCATGAAGTGGCTGGTTTCGGTGCAGGGCAAGGATGGAGGATGGGGGCAGGATGGCGGTGAGACGTCCTACGTCCGCCAGGGGGAGAATCTGGAATCGAGGGGCAATGATGTTGCCAATACGGCCGTCGCGGTAACCGCCCTGCTACACGCCGGCAACACTCCCACTAGCGGCGAATATCGCGATTCGTTGCGGCGCGGTATCGACTTCATCTTGCGGCACGTAGACGCGAGCCCAGCCGAGGGGCTGGTGGTGACCGATCAGACCGGTACGCAAATCCAGCGTAAACTGGGACCGTACATCGATACCTTCCTTACCTCGAAGCTGCTCGCCGAGTTGGATGGCAACATGGGAGACGCCCGAACCAACGCACGCGTCCGGCAGAGTCTGCAAAAGTGCGTTGCCAAGATCGAGAAGAACCAGCTCAAGGACGGAAGTTGGAACATCGCAGGCGGCTGGGCGCCTATTTTGGGGACCTCCATGGCGTCGCGGAGCTTGGACATGGCGCAGAGAAAGGGAGTGGCGGTGTCGCGGACGGCCCTGGCGAGGATTGACGAATACACGCAGAACTCCGCGGGTGCGGGTGGACAAGTCTCGGCGTCCGCGGCGGCCGGAGTTTCCCTTTACCAAGGTGCGCAACAGCTCGAGCAATTCAGCCGAACGGAAGCGGATCGGGTCAAGAACAAGGACAAGATCGCGGCTGTGACCAACCAACTCTCCGATTCACGATTCGTCACCGGATTCGGATCCATGGGCGGTGAGGAGTTTTTCTCGTACCTCAACATCAGCGACAGCTTGCATCGCACCGGCGGCCCGGAATGGGAGAAGTGGAACCATGACATCAAGGCGAAGATCCTGAAGCTGCAAAACGAAGACGGGACGTGGGCCGGGCACCACTGCATCACTGGCCGGGTGGCGGTGACCGGTGCGGCGATCCTGACCATGCTTTCGGACCATGACGCCGTGGTCCTGACGAAAAACTGATGCGCCGTCTTTGGATATTGGGTTTGTTGATCGCGCCGGCCGGCTGTACCCGGGCTCCTCAACAGCCGGCCCTCGCGAAAGCTGCCAAATATCTATGGAGCCAGCAGGCGGACGATGGCGGTTGGCACAGCCATACTTACGGGCTGCTGCGATCCGGGCAGTCCTTGACGCCGTTCGTGCTGGACGCGCTGCTGCAAGTTCCCAACGACGTTTATCCACTGCCGGGCAAGAAGGTCGACCTGGCGATCGGGTTCATCCGGAGCAGCACCCGGCCGGACGGTTCGGTGGGAATGACGGACCCGGACATCCCCGACTACCCGAACTATGCGACCGCGCTGTCGGTCAGCGCGCTCGCCCGGGCCCGGCGCGCGCGGTGGGAAGCGCAAGTGGGACCGATGGTGGAGTACCTGCGCAAGCAGCAGTTCACGGAACAGAATGGCTGGCAACCCAAGGATCCCGCCTATGGAGCATGGGGAATGGGTGGCAACCGGCGAACGCCTCCTGACACAGGGCACGTCGATCTCTCCATGTCGCGCTACGTGATTGACGCGTTGCGCGCCGCGGGTGTTCCCACGAAGGATCTGGTGTTCGAAGCCGCGCGCGTGTTCGTCGAGCGTTGCCAGAACTTCGAGAATGCCGACGGCGGATTCTTCTTCTCGACTACGGAATTCGACACCAATAAGGCCGGTCGCGATGGCGAGCACTATCGGAGTTACGGGACTACGACCGCCGATGGGATCCTGGCGCTGCTGGCGTCCGGGCGGCCGGCGGCGGATCCACATGTGCTCGCCGCACAGCGATGGCTGACGGCGCATCACCGTGATATGGACGTACCCGGATTCATCGGCGAGCCTTACCAGCGTTGGCCTCACGGACTCGCGTTCTATTACTCGGCCGCTAGCATGCAAGCTTTTCTCGCGCTCGGCGCAGGCGCCAGCGGTAGCGTAACGGAGGGACTGAAGCGAACCCAACGAGCCGATGGATCCTGGTCGAACTCGGAGAATCTGGTCAAAGAAGACGACCCCTTGATCGCGACCCCGTTCGCCATCCGGGCGCTGGTGGCTGACTCGGGGCGGGAGTAAGCTGAAACTCGTTCGGCAATCGCTCCATTACTGTCGCATCTCGGTAAGTAGCTGTAAACCCAAAGCGGCCATTCCGAGCCGCGACAGTAATGGAGCGGTTTTGCGAGTTTTTCAGCAACCTCAGCCTCGTCGCCTGAGGATCGGAGCTGCGGCTTCGGGCGTAAGCACACGGACAGGCGATTCGCGGAATCCTTTCGGGTCGCGAACCACGATGACGTCGCACCCGGCAAACTTCGCGGCAGAGGCGGTCACCGCATCCTCGAAATCGGGCGAGGACAATCCAAGGGCGGCCTGAATGACGGAAGCGTCCACCATGGCCACCTCGAATACCCGGAGAATCGCGGAAATAGTTCGTTTGGCTTTGGCCGAACCCTGTTCCTTACGAATCAAGTAATGAATCGTCGTTAGCGCGTGAGCTGCCAGCAGACCCTCCGCGCGGCCGGTTTCGATCGCGGCCCATACTGCTACACTTGCCGCGGAATGGGGTTGCCGGTCAAGCAGAACGTCCAGGATAACGTTGACATCGACAAGAACCCTCACCGGTATTTCTCGGTCAGGTGCTTGCGGTACTCTTCCTGGTCCGCTTTCTTCAGCGTCCCGCGAATCGATCGCAGAATGGGGGGCACGTTCTCCATCTTGGAAGGTTCCGAGACCATCGCCAGATAGGTCTCCACCATCTCCGACACCGAGACGCCACGTTGCTTGGCATAGCGTTTCGCGCGAGAGACCACCGCTTCATCCACACTCAGCGTAAGCTTCGACACAGTATACGTATTGTCTCAACATGATGATGCGTATCGCTGTCCGGTCTGTCTTCTGATAAACTTAGGGGCGTTATGGCTCACTGGAAGCGTCTCCTCTTTGTTTTTTCCGCGCTCGCGCTGCTCACCGCGGCCTACGAGCGCATCCATTCGCCCAGCGTGATGGCGGACGCCGCGCGGGCTTACCTCGCGTCGCTCACGCCGGAACAGCGGGCGCACACCAGTTTTGCGCTCGATAGCGATGAGCGCCTGAACTGGCACTTTATCCCGATTGCGCGCAAGGGTGTGGCGCTCCGCGAGATGACTCCGGCGCAGAAGCACATGGCCGAGGCTCTGGTATCCGCCGGGCTCTCCCAGCAGGGCATGATCAAGGCGCACACCATTATGAGCCTGGACGATATCCTCAAAGAGAAAGAGAAGGGCAAGGGGCCGGAACGCGACTCGGAAAACTATTACGTCTCCGTTTTCGGCGAGCCGTCCGAGCAAGGTACGTGGGGCTATCGTTTCGAAGGCCACCACATCAGCATGAACTTCACCATCGTGAATGGGCGCATCGCCTCGAGCCCGAACTTCTTCGGGGCGAATCCGGCCGAGGTGAAGGAAGGTCCGCGAGCCGGATTGCGCGCACTCAAGAACGAG
>JBGPHB010000067.1:0-10210 GCA_041484155.1 Bryobacteraceae bacterium | reverse complement strand
GGTGCAGCTCGATCCGGTCATCCAGCGTCTGGCTCGGATCGAGTTTAGGATTGAGATACGCTTGGCGGTAGAGCGGCACGGTGTCCATCTCGCTGGATGGACGCGAGGCGCCCACTTCGTTCGGCTTCTGTGCGTTCACCCATTGGTCGCCCGTTGCGAAGGCCGTAACGACATAGCTGGCCGCCTCCTTGCCCGCCTGGTAGGTGCTGCCGTTGCGAAGCGCGAGCTGAATGCGATGAGCGGATACGTCCGGACTGGCTAAAGCTTCGGAAGCCAGCGTGATCAGCGGACTATCGCCGCGCTCGGCCGCACCGGGCTTGCGTTCCTCGGGCGGGGTAATATCGGCCAGAAAGATCCTCTTCCATTGAGGCGTAGGACCGGCGGTGACGTCGTTCACATAAAGAATCGAATTGGGAAACTGCTCTTCGAAGACACGCGGCTGAACATCGGCCGTGAGTTGCCGGGCGATCATCAGGTTTTCGACACGGTAGAACTCGCGGATGGACCAGGGCGTCAGCCACAGCGAGGAGGCGGCGGCCGCGCACATTGCGAAAAAACCGAACGTCAGAATGGGCGGGGCCACGCGCCGGCCCGGTACGCCAGCGGCGCGCATGGCGGTGATCTCCCCATCGCTCGACATCCGGCTGAGCGTGATCAGCACTCCCACCAGCACGCCCAACGGAATGGTATACGGCAACGCTTGCGGCAGCACCAGCGCGAACAGGTAGGCCACCGTGGAGGGTGTTCCCGAAGTGCGCACCAGGAACTCGAAAAGCGGGCGGGAGCTCCGCAGAAAGAGTACGAAAATGAACAGCACGACGCCCAGCATCGCGCTCACGAAAATCTCGCGAAAAATGGTGCGGCTGAGCAAACGCATAAAAACTAGATTGGCCACGAATGAACGCGAATGAACTCAGAGCGGCAGAGCCCCGACCAAAGGCTCGCACTCCAGCGGAGCCCCGCCCTGACGGGCGGGGCTTGCCGAGTGTTGTAAACGCACGATAAAGCCCCGCCCGTCAGGGCGGGGTTCCGTTCAGCCAAATCTCCCCAGCATGCGAAGACTTCGGACTTTAGTAGTACGAATCTGCTTGTCCCTGTGAACCCGTGTTCATTCGTGGCCATTTTGGTCTTACGCGCTCGGTGGAGGCACCACCGGGGGTTTTGGCAACTGGTCTTGCGGAAGCTCGAATTCGATTTCATCGAACAGCAGCGCCGGCGCGACAATGGCGGCGGGCGCGAGAATCCCGCCGGCACCGAGCAGAGCCAGCGGCGCGGCGTTGTTTACAAAATCGAATAGCGCGGTTTCCTGAGAGGCAGCCAGGATGTCACGCAAGGAGCGTGTAGAGACGCCGCGGAATCGCAAGCCGCGCACCAATTCCTCGCGGCCGTCGGCGTAAATCCGGTACACCAGCACCGGCGGGCTGACGGGCCGGGCGGAACCGCCGGATTGCTGGCCGCTCGCAGCCAGCGTCTGCAACTCGCCGCCGCCACCCGAAAACGGATAGTCGAGCTTGCGCACCAGCATGCCGTAAGGCTTGCTCCGCTCGCGGCACATGTCGATCAGTCTTTTCTTGAGATCCGCGAGCGGCGCCGATTGGCTCGCGTTGATGAAAAGGTTGCTGATGGCGGCCGCTCGCGCGCCGTAGGAACCACGCAGGCGCGCGTGGCCGTTCGAGGATGGGAACCCCTTTGCCGGCTGGCGGGTGGTGAGGAAGTTCTTGAGCATGCCCTTCTCGACGACGGATACCGCCTTCCCGGGCACGCCTTCCAGGTCGAACGGGTAGAAGCCGGCCAGCGGCTTGCCCTTCCAGGCCGTCTGAGAGGGGTCATCGACGATGTCAATCCAATCGGGCAGCATGCGCGAGCCGATCTTGGTCTCCAGCTCGCTGGCCAGGAAGTTGACGGCGCGGCCGGGCTCGGCCAAGGGCTTCCGGGGCACGCGCAAGTTTTCGCCCAGGAGTTGCGCGAACAGTTGCGCGGCGGCCTGCGGTTCAAATAGCGTCGGCCCGGAGAATGCCGTACCCGCGGGCGCGTGGGCCAGCGCACGAATGTTCTCGGCGAGCCCCGTGAACCCCTTGCGCAACTCCGCTTCGGGAGGGATCTGGTCCATTTCCAGTGCCTGAAACGCGACCGCGTCGCGGACCAGCATTCCGTCCGGCGCCTGCCCCTCGGCTTTCGCATACAGGAAGGAAACGCTATCGTCGTATCGGAGCGCCGTGCCCTCGGAGTTCATTAAATACGTGATGCCCTCGATCAACTGCAATTCGACGCCGGAGGCGAGCACTTCCGGGTAGGCGGCAAAGATCGAGGACAGCTTCACAGCCCGCGAGGTCCAGGCCGCTTCGTCGACTTTCCTGCGCGTTACCTTGGCGATACTCTTGACCGGTTCCGCTTGGGAAAAATCGGCCAGCTTTTCGGTGGGTCCGTTGGAGCTGTTCAAGGCCGCCCGTTTGCGGGAAATCGATTCGAGCGCGGTCTTATAAGCGCGGTCGGTGGCCAGCCACAGGCTGTCACGCATCGCCGCATAGCTATCGTCGAGGGGCCAGGCGGAATCGTAGCGCGAGCCGGTATAGATCCCGCTGTAGATATGGCCCGTATGGTCAAAGTCGTAGTTGCCAACGCGCACTTCGATGGAGGGCACGCGAACGTGATTCTGCCCCACCGATACCGCGGCGCCCATCTGCGCGGACACGTGAAAGTTGTTCGCGTCGTCGAGGGTGTAGCTGAAAAAGTACGGAACATCGTCGCCGCCGCCCACCACGCGAAGCTGGCGGGAGCGATCCAGCTCGTCGCGCATCGCGCGCAGGATCACGTCGTCGTCGATCGGCGTTTGCGCGATTCCCAGGCAGGTCGAAGCCGCCGCCGCGGCGGCGATGGCGAGTTCACGCCGCGTCATTTCCTTCATTGACGTTGACCCTCCCCGGCCGGAGGCCGCGTCAGATACGGCGGGCGGTCCTGGGAACGCTCCTTGCGCTGGACCTCGATTTCAGACACGAGAATCGCCGGCGCGATGGCCGAGACCGGCACGCTACCCGACTCGGCGCCGCAGATACCGTTGAACACTTCCATCCGGTCCGATGTCGCCAGGATTTTGGCAAAGCTGGCGAGCGGCGTGCCGACGATGTCCACCCCGCGAATCAACTCATCGGGACGGCCATCGGCATAGATACGATAAACCACCAGAGGGACCACAGTGAAGGCTTGCAAGCCGCGACGCGCCGTGGTGGTGTAGCCGCTGCTCACCTGGTCAAAGAACAGCCCGTAAGGCTTGTCCTGACGTTTCACCTCGGCGATCAGCATGCGGCGAAGCTCGGCGTCGCTCACCTTCTTGCCTGATTCCACGAACAGGTTCGATTGCCTCGATACGACCTCCGCTCCCGCCTGGCGGCGCCCGTGTCCATTGGACTGCGGGAAACCCTGAATCGGCGAACGCGACATCAGAAACGTCTTCAGGATTCCGTTCTCCACCACCGGGACGGGGCGCGCCTTTACGCCTTCATCGTCGTACAGGTAGGAGCCGTTGAGCGTCGTGCCTTCGAATTCGACCCGTGTCGGATCGAAGACCACTGAAAGGAATTCCGGCAGTACGGGTTTGCCCACGCTCTTCGTGAAAGTCTGGCCCTCGGACTCGTCCTTTTGGCGATGACCTTCGACGCGGTGGCCGAAAATCTCGTGGAAGAAGACGCCTGTAGCCCGGCCGGAGAGGATCGCCGGACCCACGAAGGGATCCGAAGGCGGAGCGTGCAGGAGATTGGAGAGGTTTCCGCCGGCGCGTTCGACCGCCGCGAGGATTTGTGCGTCCTTGGGAAGTTTCGCCGGTTCGCTTGCCTCGAAGAATTCCGAGGTGGCGAGATCCATGCCATCCGATGCCTTGCCGCGCGCGACAATGATTAGCCGCGTGAAGAGCCGGCCGTGCTCCAGGCGCGAGCCCTCGGTGGTCACCATGGTCGTGGTGATGCGCTGCGATTCGACGCTAACGCTCGAGTTGAGCGCCCCCGGATATTTCGCGAACTCCGCCGAGAGTTTTCGCAGGCGCGTGACCCACTCGGCCGGCGTGAACTTCGGCTTGGGTGGCGAGGAGAAGAAAACCTGCGGCTGTTCCACGGAAAAATCGTCAGAGTCGTCGCTCGCCTGGGCACGCAGCTTCTCGTCTGCTTTCAACCGGATCAAGCGGTTCGAGACACTCCGGTAGACACGGTCGGTAGCGAGCCATACCGCTTGCCGGATGGCTGCGGGGTTGTCGTCGAGCGCGATGGCGGTGGCAGAGGTAAAACGGGGCCGATCTGCCCCGACGCGGCGGTAATTGTCGAACTTCGGACTGCCCGCGCGAATGGTGACGTCGAGCACGCGCTGGTGGGCATGGTTTTGGGAGTCGAGCGAGCCCTGGCTGGCCTCCACCTCGTCATTCTCGATATCCGTGACCGTGTAGCCCATGAAGTACGGCGAGGGATCACCCTTCTGCTTCAGAGCGGTAAAATTGCGGTCAAGCTCGTCCGCCAGGATTTTAGTCAGAGGAGATTGTGCCCAAGCGCAGGAGGACAGGAGCGTAGCAAGCAGGAGAGTGCGCACGTCTTTTAAGATAGCAGGACGAGCCGCACGACCTGAGTGCAGGCCGTTCAAACCGCTCCGTAAGAGGCCGTGAAAATTCGTTAGAGCCGCGACGGTTAGTGTTAGAAGCTGTGAAAAATTGTTTCCGCAGCCCGCTCCCTCACGGTCGCGGTTCGGTAAGTAGCCGATTGCGCAAAGTACCGATACCGAACCGCGACCGTGAGGGAGCGGGCTGAACGAATTCAAGTGCAGGCCGGGGCCTGCGTTACGCGGGCACCGACACGAGTCCACGCTCTCGCCACACGTTGAGCGCCAGGCCATAGCGCCCGCGCACGCCGGTCTTCTCGAAGATGTGTTTGAGGTGGATTTTCACCGTGCCCGGACGTATACCCAGCTCCTGCGCGATCTCCTTGTTCTTGAAACCTTGCTCGACCAATTCCAGGACCTGCTGCTCGCGCGCCGTCAGCTCGCTCCGCGGGTAGCGGTCCGCCCGGGCCGAATCGCGGAATACGCAGTCTTCCATCCAACTCCGTCCCGAAGCGACCGCCCGCAGACAGGCCAGTATTGCCGGGATTCCGGCGGTCTTACGCAGGATTCCTCGCGCGCCGGCCTGCAAGAACCGGAGCGCCTCGGCTTCGGTCACCGAAACTCCCCAGACCACGATGGCCGGGCTAGGATCGCCGTCCTGGGGGTGAGCTGCTTTTGATGCTGACAGCCATTCCAGAATCGCCTGGATCCCGAACGCCTTGTCGAGCATCAAGACGTCTGGCGGGGATTTACGCAACAGGTCCAGTGCCCGGCTCAGCGAGTCGGTTCCTTCCAGGAACTTCAGGTCCGGACAGCCGTTCAGAAGAGTCCGTATCCCCTCGGCCGTGACGGGTTGGGTATCGCAAATGGACACAGTCTTGGTTAAGCGTGTCTGGGCGACGTTGTTCTGCGCCGCGTTGGTAGGAGCTGGATTGATCGAAGTCACCTTGGTCGAACCGCCTTCGTCGTTTGTCTATCACCCCGCGGAATTACCCCCCCACGGGAGTAAAATCACTAACCGAGAGACTCATCGGCCGGGAATACCACTCTGTTAGTTAGTTGGCGAAAGGACGCGACTCTCTCATGTTATGATCGCTTCTAGTCGATTTACTTCGTTGAAACGAATCCTAAACTGGTCCGCCGGTCCCAATGCAGCATCGTGAAGCCCTCCCATCAGCGTCGAGGCGAGCTGTCATCATCAGCCCAAACTTACGCATGGCAGAGGAGTTGGAGCCTCTTTTGCAGGCGCACCTGGCCGGAGTACCCACCAGCCACCTCCGAAGCTATCCTTCGTCCCGGGATTTGGCCGGGGCGGTGGGAGGCGGCACTCCGCACCTAATCTTCCTGGATGTCGCCACCGACCAGGAGCAGGCCATGCAACTCCTGGCGGAGATGGTCCGGCTGGGGCCGTCGGTGCAGGTGATCGCGCTGTTAACCGGCAACGACCCGGATTTCATGCTTCGCTGCCTTCGCGGCGGAGCGGTCGACTTCCTGATTCAACCGTTTACCGGAGAACAGATCGAAGCGGCGCAGACCAAGCTGGCCAGACAGCAGCCCGCCGCCGAGGGTTCCGGCAAGGAACCCGCGAAGATCTTCGTCGTGATGCCCGCCAAGGGGGCCTGCGGAGCCACCACCATCGCCTGCAACCTGGCCTTTCAATGGAAGGCGCGGGGCGCCAAGAAAATCCTGCTGGTCGATCTCGATCCGCTCACCGGCACGCTGTCCTTCTTACTCAAGATCAAGTCGGTTTACAGTTTTCTCGACACTTTGCAGCACGCCCACGAGCTTGACTCGGACCTGTGGGGTGGGATGGTCACGCACGTGAATGGCATCGACGTTCTGCTGGCCCCGGAGCTGATGGTGGAAGGCTCGCAGGACCTTCGCGATCCGTCGCCGATTCTGGACTACGCCCGCCACGCCTATGACGTGGTCGTGATCGACTCCGCCGGCGTGTATGGCGAGTGGAACCTGAATCAAGCGCGCCTGGCAACCGAAATTCTGCTGGTGACGACCAATGAGCTGCCGGCCCTGCAGGCGGCACAGCGTGCGTTGTCGTATCTCGACACCAACCGAATCGGGCGGTTCAAGATTCGGCTGGTGGTGAATCGGTATCATCGCGACGTCGGGTTGAGCCGGGAGGTGATTGGCACGGCTCTGCATACTGAGGTCTTTGAAATCCTGCCGAGCGATTACGAGGCCGTGCAGAAGTCGCTCATGGAGGGCAAGCCCATCCCGTCGACCACTCCCTTCGGCAAGGGCATTGCGCGCTTGGCTGACCATTTAGGCGGCGGCGCCGACTTGGCCAAAAAGAGCTCGTCGTCCCTGAGCGGGATCCTGGGTCTGTTCTCCAAGACCTCCAAGTGAATGCCGCGCGGCGCGAGTTGCCGCGAGGCGGAAATCCGCTACTTTGGAGGCGTCCGGTGAGGTAAGGCGGCGTCCGTCATTCGAATCCCAGGGGGTCCAGGAGCGTCTAATTGAACCGATGGGAACTGCGATCCAGCGGCCGTCCGCCGCCATGTGGGCGTTACGGAAACCGCTTCCGCCGGCGTGATCGCGCCAATAACAAGCCCTGCGATCGTCAGAACTGTAAGCGCACCGAGTACTGAATCTGACGCCCGTAATAGCCGGAGAGCTGGGTATTCGTCTTCCCGAAATCCGAGGCAGTCACGGTGAGATTGGGATTCGACCAGTTCATACCGTTCAGCGCATTGAAGGCTTCGAGACGAAGCTGGATGCCAACTCGTTCGGTTACGGCGATTCGTTTCGCGAGCGAGAAATCCATATTCCGGAAGTTCGGCCCCACTAACCCGTCGAAGTACCATGGGTTGGTCCGCCGGGTGAAACTGGGCGCAACCGCAAATCCCGTGGTATCGAACCAATTGCTTCCCGCTCCCTGCAGGCTGAGCTGCTTCACCGACGCCGGAGCGACGATGCTGGATGAAAAGATCAACGGAACACCGGAGGTGTAGGTGTAGATACTGGAAAGCTGCCATCCACCCAGGACATAGTCAACCGGCTTGGAGAAATTGCCCCCCAAGGCATGACCCACGCCCACCGGAATCTCCCAGTTCACCGCGGTCACAAAACGGTGCTTTGGATCGGCCGTAACTGCCGGAGTGCCGCTGCCCCCGGACTGCGACACGGTGAAGTCGTAGGAAGTCAGTTTTCTGTCGTACTCATCCTGCGGGTCGTAGAACCACTCCGAACGGGTCCACACGTTGGCATAGGTCGCCAGGAGCGAAAAACCGTGGTCAAAGGCGCGCTGGAACCGAAGCTGGAAGGACTGGTAGCGCGCGCTCCTCAAATCCGTGCCGGTCTGGGTGATGGCGCCATACTGCGGATAAGGCACCAGCAGCGATGCCACGCTGACCGTCTTGGAGTTGCGGAGCGACGCGCCGGGGAATGTCTCCGGCGTTCCAAAGTTGAGGAACGGATTGGCGACGGTCTGCGTCAGAGCGCTGCCGTACTTGTACGAAAGCCGCGGATCCATCATGTTCAGATTGAGGCTGTACTGATCGTGGCTCACGAAGTTGGTGTAATAAGTGACATCCGCGATAAATTTCCCGGGTAACTGTCTCTGGAAGGAGACGTTGAAGCGGTCGCTGATGGGGGTACGCTGCTGGTACTCGTCGACCGAGACCGCGCTGCCGAGGTTGGTGTTCCGGCCGAATTTCTTTCCGACGATCGGATCGAGGCCCAGCGGAAACGGATTGGAGAGATACGACTGAGGCACACCGGCCAGGACGGGCGGAACCACCGTCGTGGGCGTGAATCCTCCCAAGTCGATTTCTCCAAGATCGTCGCGCTCGGTATTGGCGAGTGAAGCCGGCACGACGAAGCGCCCGTAGCCGGCGCGCAGCACGGTCCGGTTGTCGACCCGCCAGGCCAAGCCGATGCGCGGCATGAAGCCAAGCCTGTACGCGGATGTCTTGTGAATGTTGCCGTCCTCGGTGAAATGGAAGGCGCCGTTGTATGCGAACGTCTTGGCCTGGGCCGATTCCGCCATCTTCGCCTTCACGTCGGCGGGCATCAACGGATCCACAACGTCCTTCATGCCCGGAATCGGGTCGCTCAGGTCGAGTTGCTGCGGCAGGCGGTTCTGGGGATCCCAGAGCCCGCCTTCGTACTCATAGCGTATGCCAAGATTCAGCGTCACTTTCGGGCTGATCTTGTAGTCGTCCTGGAAGTAGAAGCCGTACATCTCCGTGTTTGCCTTCTGGAGGACGTTGTAGCGAACGTTGGCGCCGGAAGGATTTTGTGCGCCGAGCACGAAGCTCGCCCATGGAGTTCCCGTAACGGCGTCCGCCCTGGTGAAGTCTTTTCCGGTTTCCTGCGAAGTGAAGCGGAAGTCGCCGAAGTAGAAGCGCGCCGCGTCACCCCGCTTGAACCGGGCTTCCGCGCCGGCCTTGAGCGAATGTTTGCTCAGATACTTGCTCACGCGGGCGTGAATGCTGTATCCGTCGGGCTCTTGAAACCAGAAATTCTGGACGCCGAAGTTTCCGTAGGTGGTGGCGTCGACCTGGATGTGCGGGAAATAGATGAGCGGCCTTCCCTCCATGTAATTGGTCGCCCCGGACTTCCACCATGCGGTGGGCCAAATCGAGCTATAGTCGGCTTCCGTCACGCTGAGCGCCGGGTACTGGCGCTTGTCCTCAACCTTGTAGAAGGAGCCGCGGACGTCCACTACGGTCGTGGGATTGATGCTGTAGACGGCGTCCCCCGCCATGTTCCAGCCGTTTCGCCTGCTGCCGGTGACGTTGCGCATCTTGAGCGGATCCTGACCGTTCGTGAAATCGTCCTGATCCTGGTCGGTCTTCAGGCGGCTGATGCGGCCGAATATCTTCAGTTTGTTGCTGACGTAATAATCCGCGCGCGCCGAGTAGTTGTAGTAGTGGAAGTTAAGCTCATTGAGGTACTTGAAATTGTTGAGATGCGTCGCGTCGTCGCCGGCCGAGGTGGGGCTCCACAGGTTCGCCAGCAGCTTTCTCGAAACAGGGTCCTGACGATTGACCGGGATGACATTGTCGGCGAACGGCTGGCGGTTGGCGCCGACCGTGGTAGTCGGGTCGTAGATCACGCGAAGGGCCCCCGCCGTGGTGCGGGACTGCGAGAAGTCACCGCGGCGCTCGGCGTCGGTCGGAAGGGTGTAAGTGCCGGGACTGGCCTGGCCGTTTTCAATTTTCTCGTAGACACCGAAGACGAACAGCTTGTTCCTGATGATGGGCATGCCAAGCGTACCGCCTGTCGTCCAGTTCGGAGTCTCGGTGTGACGCCGGAGGGCCCGGTCGGTGAGCGCGTTCAGAGCGGCATTGCGACCGTAATAGTAAGCCGTGCCATGATACTGGTTCGACCCCGATTTCATCGTAATGACACCGATGCCGCCCGCGCTATGGCCAAACTCGGCGTCGACGGAATTCTGTAGTACGGTGTACTCGGTGACCGCGTCCATGGGAGGCGTATAACCGAGTTTGTTGCCGGCGATCAGCGGCGTGCCATCAAGGAGGATATCGTTGCGATATTTTGTGCCGCCGCCCAAGTCCATTTCATTGGCGGTCCGATGGTGGTAGGGCTGAGTCTCGATCGTGCTGCCGCGATTGACGATGGTCGGATCGAGCAGCGCCAGTTGGAACGGATT
>JBGPHB010000066.1:0-10220 GCA_041484155.1 Bryobacteraceae bacterium | reverse complement strand
GAAAAAAGCCGGCACGAAAGCCGGCTCGCCGGCAAGACTGCCTGCCCCACGTCAGGTCGAGTATAATCAGCAGATTCGCCCATGGTTACCGCTACCTCCGCGGTCCAGAAGCCGCTCACGCAGACGCGTCTGCAGTCGATCGATATCGTCCGCGGCGCCATCATGATCTTGATGGCCCTCGATCATATCCGTGATTTCTTCCATCAGGCTTCACAAGCGTTTGCTCCCGAGGACCTGGCGCGAACCAACTCCGCCCTCTTCTTCACTCGCTGGATCACCCATTACTGCGCGCCCGTGTTCATGTTCTACGCGGGTGTCGCCGCCTTTTTGTGGGCGCAACGCGGCAAGACCGGCGGCGAACTTTCGAGTTTTCTCTGGCGGCGTGGCCTCTGGCTCATCGTTCTCGAGCTCACCATCGTGCGCAGTTTTGGCTGGTACTTCAACCTGGATTTTCACGATTTGAAACTGATCGTGCTCTGGGCGCTGGGCTGCAGCATGATCGCACTCGCCGCGCTGGTAAGACTGCCCATGCGCGCACTCGTGGCGTTGAGCCTCGGAATGATCGCGCTGCACAATTTGCTGGACGGCATCCGGGCGTCACAATTCGGCTCGTTCGCCTGGGCCTGGTCCGTGCTGCATCAGCCGGCTCAGTTTCAGGTCGGCGACAGCCTGATTCTGATCGGGTATCCGCTGATCCCGTGGATCGGCGTCATGGCCGCCGGGTATTGCTTTGGCCGCGTGTTTCAGCTCGAGCCCGCCCGGCGCCAGTTTGTTCTGGTCCGGCTGGGGATCGCTCTCACAGCGGCATTCGTCGTGGTCCGAGCCATCAACGTTTACGGCGACGCGGCGCACTGGTCCGTTCAGAAGTCGGCCATGTTTACGGTGATCTCATTTTTGAACTGCACGAAGTATCCGCCGTCACTGGACTACCTGCTGATGACGCTGGGTCCGGCGATCGCGGTCACCGGCTGGATCGACCGCGTCCGCCTGAGCGACGCCAACCCGCTGCTGGTATTCGGAAGAGTTCCGCTGTTTTACTACGTGCTCCACCTTCCGCTCATCCACGGCACAGCGATGCTGATGGCTTGGATTCGATACGGGAGCGCGACCTTCTTTTTCAACGCGCCGCCGGCCATGGGTACGCCGCCGCAGGCGTTTCCGGCCGGCTACGGGTACGATTTATGGGTTTGCTACGCCGTCTGGATCGTTCTCATTGCCTTGCTCTACCCGGCATGCCTCTGGTACGCACGGCTCAAGCAGCGCCGGCGCGATTGGTGGCTGAGCTACCTCTAAAGACCGCCCAGTCTCCAAAACCCACACGCAACTATTACTTCCGAACCCATTTGGTTACGTGGCCACTGGCATCCACGACAGCGGCAAAACGGTATTCACTGGTGCGATCGCTGGGCCAGGGGTAGGTTCGATACTTAAGCGCCAGCTTGAATTCAGCGTTCTTAATCGGGGCATCGATGATGTAGGCGGTCTCACATCGCACGGTAATTGCTTTGCGGCCTCGAAACCTGGTAATGCGGCCCTGATTGACGACCTTCACATCCGGGATCTTGACGCCGTTCGCCAGTTCTATCTGCACGGGCTCGCAATAGTACTCGAGGTTCGTCAGCGGCGTGAGGTTTTCGTTGGAAATCTTGACTTCCAATGAAAATGGATTGTCCGGGAACCGGGTGGACGGGTCTTCGACACCCGGCCCGAAGAGCAGTGGAAAGATAACGAGAACCGTTACCGCGAGAGCCGCCAGCACCGTCGCCGTTCTCGCCAGCCGGGACTTCACCGCGGCGGCCCTACTACCTTGTCGATGGCCGTTTGGGCAATCGGGTGGTATCGTCCCCGGGCCTTGGCGTAGACCGCCTGCGCTCGTTTTTGACCCTCCGGAGTCTTCATCAGCTCCACATACAGCGGCTTAATGAATTTTTGCCGGCCCACTTCCATCAAGAACGATTCGAGCCGCGGATAGGCCGGCCGATAATCCGCTTTCATCGACATCTGGAGCCATTGGTCGAGAATCTCGCTGTTTCCGGACTTGGTCAAGTGGAAGACACTATCTAACTCGACCATCTGGTCCGGTTGTAGCGGCGGCAACACTTGCAGGAACTCGAGCCATTCCTGGGTGCTCCACTTACTCGCGGGGATGGCTTTTGCCCGCACCGGGCCGGTCGCGAAGTCTTTCGCGTAGAGCGAGACCGCTTGCAATCGTTCGGACACCGCCTTGGGCGCGGACGTGGGTAAACCCGGCTCGTAAATCCATTCGCGAATCGGAATCTGCGCCGCCAGAGCGGGTTGCTTGTCGAGCAATTCGTGCTGCAGATACTCGAGCATCGTCGCCGTGGTGATGCTCTGGAAGGCGAAGTGTTCAAAATAGCGTTTGAGATAGTCGTCGAATCGGTCCCGGCCAAAAGCCTGCTCCATCTGGCGCAACAAGAGCGCGCCCTTGGCATAGGGAACTTCCGTCGTCCCGTCGTCGGGGTCCCGTCCCTTCAAATCGACGTGCAGAATCTGGTCGGGCTTGTTAAATTCGGCCAATTCCTTGTCAAGTTTGCGGCGGTCCAGAACCTGTTCCATGACGGCTTGGTCGCGCCCGTAGACGGCCTCCTGGATACGGTTCTCGATGTAAGTAGTGAAGCCTTCGTTCAGCCAGAAGTCGCTCCACGTGGCGTTCGTTACCAGGTTGCCGGACCAGGAATGCGCCAGCTCGTGCGAAACCAAGCCCACCAGGCTCTTGTCGCCCGCGATCACCGTGGGGGTGGCGAACGTCAGGCGCGGATTCTCCATGCCGCCGAACGGAAAGCTGGGCGGCAAGATGAGCAGATCGTAACGTCCCCAGCGATACGGGCCGTAGAGTTTCTCCACCGCCGCCACCATCTGTTCCATGTCCGAGAATTCCCAGGCCGCCTTGGACAGAACGGATGGTTCGGCATAGACGCCGGTGCGCGGGCCCACCTCCGAGAACTTCAAATCGCCCACCGCGAGCGCGATCAGGTACGGCGGAATCGGCGAATCCATGCCGAAGTCGTAAATCCCATCGCTCGCCCCTTTGTGCTCCGCGCTCATTAGCGCGACCGAGTTCTTGGGAACGCGAATCCGCGCGGTGTAGGTGACGCGCACTCCCGGCGAATCTTGGATCGGAATCCAGCTCCGGGCGTGAATCGACTCGTTTTGGCTGAAGAGAAACGGCTGCTTCTTGCCGGCGGTCTGCGCCGGGTCAAGCCACTGCAAGCCGCTGGCCTGCGGCTGCGATTTGTAGCGAATCCGAACGATCTTCGCCGCGGGCGGAAGCTCGATCGTCAACGGCGAGCCCAGAATCGGGTCTTTCGCTCCGAGCGCCCATTTCGCTTCGGTGTAAGCCGTTCCGTCGGCTGTCGATTCGACCTTTTCGATGGAGATGTCCCGGGTATCGAGGACCAACGAATCGCCGGCCGTGCGATCGATGGTCAGCTCGGCTGTGCCCGCAAGACTCCGGTTTTCGAAGGAGACCGTCAGGTCCAACGCTAAATGACGAACCCGCACTTTCTCTGGCTGCCCAAAGGAGTGCACGTCATTCGCGTCATCTGTCATCTTCTTCTCCCCCGCCGGTCCGCAACTATTGCCGAGGAAAGTGGCGCCGCTCAGTGCGGCGATCGCATCGCGGCGGCTCATGCTGCTCATTCTTACAGGGTAGCGCCTACCAGTAGTCAGACAAATTCATTGTCCAGTCAATATGGGCAAATCGTGTGATAGAATTCAGCGGTTGCCTGACCCTAGCGGCGTCTACCAGCCCGATTTTCTAATCGCCATCCGCGCCTTGGTGAATGTTCATCACTCGATCTATCCGCAACTCCCGCCCCAGGGGAACTATTTTGAGGCGCTGGACGAGCAAGCCTTCCGGTGGATCAAGAAACCCTTTACGCCTGTAGGAAGAACTGGCGGCAATTTGGCAGGTGCAGATCTAATCGTTGAGGGCTGCAAGGTATCGCTGAAGACAGAAAGTGGACTCGGTACCAATCCGAGACTCATCAACATAACGAAGCTCTGCACAACGGAGCGCGATCCGTGGGAGGCCGCTTCGCTCATTGAACGGGTACTCTCTCATCTGAGCCGATACGACTTGATCCTCCTGCTCCGCGCCATTTGGGAGCGGCCGCTCATTCATTACCAACTGCTCGAAATCGCCGCCGATACGCTCAGGCTAATCAGAACTGCCGCGCTACGGCCGGTAGGCCGTCGCGCCGGGCGGGGGAGCTTAGGAGCTGATGTCCTCCGTGGAAAAGACAAGTTGTTCCACATCCACTTCGATGCGTCTGACGGGAAGTGCCAAATAAGCCGTCTGGACATCCAGAACTGCGTAATGCTCCTGGAATGGGACGTGGCGATCTCGGAGCCCTACTCACACTTGCCTGATTTGCGAAAAACCAACCAGTAGCAGTGCTGGCGTCGGCTGTGGTGAGCGGTCTTCCACTTCGGATCGATGATCGGCCCCTTGCGGACCTTGACAATGCAGTCACAAGCGCGGAATCCGACGGCAGTCGCAGCCTGTACGAGCTCTAAGTGCGCCCACTGGTATTGATGGTTGTGAATGTAATCAGTGATCTTACAAAACAAAATGCCATCTGCTCTCAGAACGCGATAGGCTTCCCGCACGAAAGCCGGGTAGAGGTACGAAAAGCTGTGGGCGTGCTCCTTGGGTGAGCGCCCTCCTAGCCCAAAGCGCACCGTGAAGTCCTTCTGGTCGTCTTTGCCTTGATTCGGCACATGAGGCGGATCGTAGATCACTACATCAAAGCGGCGATCCGCAAACGGCATTTGCGTGTTGTTTCCGACGACCGATGGCCGATGTGTACTTGCAATGTCCAGGCCGATAATCTTGCGCCCGCTACCGCGCCAGAATCGGCCGTCGTTTACCGTGGCGTCCAGGATACGCTTCGGCCGCTTGTGGGGGTAGAAGGCAAGCATCCGCTCGATCAACTCTGCATCCTCACCGTCCCAGACGGACGGCAGAGGCTTGTACTGCGGCGTCTCCGTTTTCGATCCCTTCTCAAGATCCGGCCACAGTGCAGGCTGCATCACCTGCATGATACCGCGAAGCGAGCCGGATCAAGCCTCGGATGAACCCGCAAAAGCGGGATCAAGCAGCCTTTGGCTACTTCGCGCCTACCAAGCCGCCGCATTTCGTGCGACCATTCCTTTTGAGGGAGAAACCATGATTAGAAAAATGTTAGGAATCGCCTTTGTTGTAACGGTTGCCGCCTGCGCCGCAACCAAACCAGTTGCAGTGGAGCTGAAGGACGCAAAGGGACAGAGTGTCGGCGCCGCCACCATCGGTGAAGGCAAGAGTGGTGCTGGCGTCACGATCAAGCTGAATGTGAAGGGCCTGACCCCTGGCGAGCACGCCGTACATATCCATGCCGTGGCGAAGTGCGAAGGGCCGGCTTTTCAGACGGCGGGCGGCCATTTCAACCCTGCAATGAAGAAGCACGGTCTGGAAAACCCAGAGGGTCCGCACGCGGGCGACATGAAGAACTTCACTGTCAAGGCCAACGGGACCGCGAAAGTTTCCGTGATGGATGAGCGGGTCATGCTGGGTGACGGCGCCAATTCCGTGTTTACCAATGGCGGCACGGCGCTGGTGATCCACGCCAAGGCCGATGACCTGAAAACCGACCCGGCGGGCAACGCGGGCGATCGTATCGCTTGCGGCACGATTACGAAGTAACGCGCGGCAGGCGCAACCGCCTGCCCCACAGAGCAGCATGGCCGCAACCAATTGACGAGAACAGTAGAAGACATCGCTGCAACAGGTGGGGCGGGCAATCTTGCTGGCGGGCCGGCTTTTTTCTGCCGCGTCGGGACAAGAAAGCCGGCCTGGAGGCCGGCTCGCCGCCATGACTGGCTGCCCCACGTGCCGTCCACGCTGTTTTCCCACCTGTGAACCGCACGCACACCCTGCGCTGGTGTAAGTTATTGCAAAGAAAGATGGAACCGATTGGCCTGTGCCGTGCGTCTAACCTAGTCACGTATGAAAGTGATGTGGCTTCTCGCGGTGGTGGTGGCGGCGCCGCTCGCCGGGTGTGGCGGAACCGCCGATGACGACAACGATCTTCAAGTACTGAACGTCAATTCACGCTACACGGTGGAAAGCGTTCACGTGATGGGCTTGCACCGTCTGAAGATTAGCGACCCGTTGCGCAGCGAGCTGGATCAGGTAATCGGGTCCAAGTACGACGACTCCGTGCTCAAGAAGCTGGCCGACCGCATCCGGAAGGAGCTACGTGCCTCCGACGTAAAGATCAACGCCGTCCGCGGCAGTGAACCGGATCATCTGATCGTCAACTTCCAAGTCAACGCGCACGAGCAGCGTTTCGATCTGAACATGGCGAAGTTTCTGTACGATTCCAAGCAGGGCTGGACCGGGGACGGCAGCGCCACCACCCATATCCAGGGCAACGCATTCACCTTCGGTCTGCTGAGCGACGGAGATTCGCTGATCGAGCGTTTTGCCGGTGTTCGGGTGAAGTTCGAGCGCAAGAATCTCGGCACCGACCGCCTGCAGCTTCGATTCGAGTTCGACAGTTTCCACGAGCAGTGGAACCAGGCCACGCTCAACGCGGCGCAGCCCTCCGAGATCTATCGGACCAGACAAGTCTTCACGCCGGAGGCGACGGTGGTCATCGCACAGCCATTGGAACTCAGCTTCGGCGTCAGTTTCGCGCGCTTCCGGCCCACGGCCGCGGCTGCGAAAACCGAATCCGCCAACGCGGTGGTAAGTACTCTGCGCTACCACCGGCGTTGGGGATCGGAGCAGGAGCTGACGGGCGCGTATTCCATACGTTCGGCAACCAGCGTGTTGGAGAGCGATCCGGCATATACGCGTCAATTCGTCGAGGCGCGCTACCGCTTCCGGCATGTTCACAATAGCGTGGAGATCGGTTTCCTCGCCGGCCGCCTGAACGGGCACGCCCCCCTATTTGAGCGGTTTGTGCTGGGCGACTCGGCCAGATTGCGCGGCTGGAACAAGTTCGACCTGGATCCGCTGGGTGGCTCGCGGGTGGTCCATGGATCGATCGACTATCGCTATCGGTTCCTCCAGGCTTTCTACGACACGGGCGCCGTCTGGGATCGCGCCCAGGATCGGGAGCAAAAACAATCGGTGGGCGTCGGCTTCAAGAAGGAACCGTTTCAGCTCGCCGTGGCCTTCCCGATTCGCGCCGGGCATGCCGACCCGGTATTTTACGCGGGTATGAATTTTTAACAGGGTGAATGTGAGAACCATCAAATCGTGGTGGTTGATTCTAGCCTTTGTATCCGGCTTCGCGCTGGCCATGGCGGCGGAGGAGTTGATCCTCAGCACGCACGCCAATCGCCTGGAGTTCTCCGCTCCGCGCCTGCACTTCCTGGTCGGGAAACCACTGGAACTGTTGCACAACGCCGCGCCGGTGTCGTTCGACGTTCAGGCCACGCTCTGGTCCGGTAACCACAACCACGTATTCCGGCGCGCCGCCGAGCGCTTCGTGGTGAGCTACGATTTGTGGGAGGAGAAGTTTTCGGTGACCAAGCTCCAGGCCCCGAGAAAAACCGCGTCCCACCTGGCCGCGCTGGCCGCCGAGGCGTGGTGCAAGGAGCAGATGTCGATGGACCTGACGGGGCTCGATCCGGGGGAGCCATTGTGGGCCCGGCTCGAGGTTCGGGCGCAGGACGGAAAGGAAGGCGGGCCCGTGTTCGGGCGCGGGAACATCAGCGAGTCGGGAATCAGCCTGACCAGCCTGATCGAAATCTTCAGCCGTCCGGCGCAGGCCACGCAATCGCACTGGTCCGTGGATGCGGGGCCGGTGATGCTGGATGAACTGCTGAAGCGGAGCCACGGGCGAGGGAGCTAATTGAACCGGCTGCGCAACCGCCTGATCTTTGTCTTCGTCATCGCCACGCTTCTACCTCTTTGCCTCACACTTTGGACCACGCTCAACCTGCTGCAGCGGAGCCTGGATCTGGCGCCGCTCGCGGAGTTGGACGCGGTCTCGCGATCGCTCGAAAAAACTGGCCGGGAATTATACCAGCAGTCGTGTGAAACGCTTCGAAAGGACGCGGTGGAGGGCCGTATTGCGCCCCGCCACTTAAAGCCCGACGAGGCTCAGGCGTTTTGGGAGCGCGGCGTGCCGGAGCAGTTCGAGGTGGCTGGGGACCGGGGAAACCAACTCGAATACTACGTGCGCCATGAGGATGAAGTGGTGGTGTATTCGCGCCCGATCGGCGTCGCCATGCAAGAGCTGACGCGCGAGATCGCCGCCGCACGGAGCGGCTCGCAGAAAGCGCGCGAACTCCGCCGCGGGTTCAGTCCCACGCTGCTGGTGGTCGCGGCCGCGCTGTGGGCGGCGGCATTGGCGGCGCTGATTTACCTGGCATTTCGCATCAGCCGGCCGGTGCAACAGTTGACCCAAGGTCTGGGACGAGTGGCGGCCGGAGATCTTGCTGCGCGGGTCCCGGCGGAGGGCTCCGACGAAATCGGCGCCGCGGTGGAGGCGTTCAATCACATGGCGGACCAGCTCCAGCAGGCGCGGGAGCGGTTGATCCACGTGACCCGGCTCGCGAGCTGGCAGGCGCTGGCGCGCAAAATGGCGCACGAGGTGAAGAACTCGCTCACGCCGATCCGGCTGACGATGGAAGAGATCATTAGCAGGTCTTCTCACATGGGACGGGAGCCGGACGGGGCGTTCTTGGAACAAGCCGCCCAAATCGTGGCGGACGAGGTTCACACCCTGGAGCGGCGCGTGCGTGCGTTCTCCGAATTTGCCGCCGAGCCGCCGGTGTTGCCGTCGGAAGTTGACGTGAACGCGCTGCTGGAAGAACGCATCTCCTTCCTAAGGACGGCGCATCCGGAAGTGATCTACAACTTGCGGCTGGCGCCGGAGCAGCCTCGTGCGCTGGCCGACGCGGATCTGATCAAGGGCGTGCTGACGAACCTGCTGGAGAACGCCGCGGAGGCGGCGCGGCCGGGCGGAGTCGTGTTGGCGTCGACATCCGTGGAAGGATCGAAGCTGAATATAGACGTGCACGATTCGGGACCTGGGCTGAGTTTGCAGGCGCGCTTGAGCTTGTTTGAGCCGACCATTTCGTTCAAGAAAGGCGGCATGGGCTTGGGACTGTCGATCGCCCGGCGCAGCGCGCTGCTGTGCGGCGGTGATATTCAGGCGTTCGAGGGCGAGCTGGGTGGCGCGGGTTTTCGAGTGGTCCTGGAGCAAAAATCCGGGACAGCAACCCCTTTTCGCCGCACCAGTATCGCGGGATGAGAGGAGTCGCAGGCCGGCGAGAAGGGGTTGCTGTCCCGGATTTGAAGGAGTATGAATGGCGCAGAAGCGGCTGTTGATCGTCGATGACGAAGAAAACATCGGGCGGTCGCTGCGGCTGATCCTCGAGCGCGAAGGCTACGTCGTGCGCACCTGTTCGACCGTCGCCGAGGCGAAAGCGCACTCCCAGCGAGCCGACGCATATCTGATCGACGTGCGTTTGCCGGATGGCAGCGGGATCGAGCTGGTGCGCTGGCTGAGGGCCAGCGACGTCGAGGCGCCGATCCTGATGATCTCCGGCCACGGCACCATCGCCGACGCGGTAGAAGCTACGCGGGCCGGCGCCTTCGATTTTCTTGAAAAGCCGCTGGGGCGGGAGAAGGTGTTGCTGTCGCTGCGGCACGCACTGGAGGAATCCAAGCTAAGGGAGGAAAACCGGCGGCTTCGTGAGATGGTGGGGGGGGCGCGGATGATCGGCGCCAGCGCCGCGTTCGAGCGCGTCGTGGAGCAGGCCACCATGGCGGCGCGCAGCGATGCGCGCGTCCTCCTGGCCGGTGAATCCGGTACCGGCAAGGAACTGGTGGCCGCCCACATTCACGCCCAGAGCCCGTTCTCGAGCGGCCCTTTCGTGAAAGTGAACTGCGCGGCCATTCCCACGGAACTGATCGAGAGCGAACTGTTCGGCCATGAAAAGGGCGCCTTCACGGGGGCCACTGCGGCGCGGCGCGGCAAGTTCGAGCTGGCCGACGGGGGTACGCTGTTTCTGGACGAAGTCGGCGATCTGCACGCGTCGTCCCAGGCCAAGCTGCTGCGCGTATTACAGGAAGGCGAGTTTCATCGCGTGGGCGGGGAGCAGGCGATTCGAGTGTCGGTTCGGGTCATCGCGGCAACCAATCGCGACTTGACCGAGCTCGTGGCGCAGCAGAAATTCCGCGAGGATTTGTACTACCG
>JBGPHB010000065.1:0-10268 GCA_041484155.1 Bryobacteraceae bacterium | reverse complement strand
CCCAAGCAAAAAGACCGCTTCGCTATCTTCCGCGATGTGAAAAGGAAACAGCTTCAGCTCGTCCTGGATATCTTCCAGGCCGCGCCCCATCAGCCGCTTCACGGAGTAGACGGCGCGCTCCGGATGCGTCAGCAGCATGTCGCGCGCTTCAGATCCCGCGATCACTTCGCCAGACGGAGTGACGGATACCACACTGGGGACGATTCCCGACAAGATACGAGGCCCGGTCAGCTCCATCGCGGCCACCAGGCTGTTGGTGGTGCCCAAGTCGATGCCGACGATGGGCGGCCGATGACCGCCGCCGAAATCAATTTGCAGCGTGGACATTCAATTCCTTTTCTACTTCGCGAACCAGGTTCGAAATGTATCGCCGCCGATTGAGCAAGCCGCGAATTTCGTCTAGAACCTGAGGGTCCGGGGTAGCGTCATGCTTTTGGTACAGACTCCCCAGTGCCTGGTCAATCTCCGCCCGCATCCCGGCGAAGCGGCTCTCTGCTTCCGCGAGATGGGCTCGCGCGGATTCGTCGCCCCCACGTAACTCCTCCAGCGCCATGTTCAGCTCGAACACCTCTTCCAACAGCTCCGGCGGGGCGTCTTTGGATAATTCGAAACCGCGCTGCTTCAGGAAGTACTCGGCCCGGCTCACCGGATCGCGAAGCGTGCGGAAGGCGTCATTGAGGAGGGCGGTCATATCCAATGCCCGTTGCTGCTCTTGGGGACTTGCGCGGCTGAAGCGATCGGGATGCCACTGGCGGCTACGTTCATAAAACCGCTTTTTGAGATCGTCCGGGTCGAGTGAAAGCTTGGGTTCAAGACCCAACGACTCGTAAAACTGCATTAGGCCGAAAACGAAGTGCCGCAGCCGCAGCTCTTCTTGGCGTGTGGGTTCTCAAAGACAAAACCGGAGTGAATCAGCGAGTCCTGCCAGTCCAGCGTCATGCCGTCCAGAAACACCAGGCTCTTCGGATCGATGTAGACTTGCACATCATCGAACGCCAGCACGTTGTCGGTGGTCCTCGGCTTGGGATCGAACTTGAACTGGTAGCTCAGACCCGAACAGCCGCCGCCGAGCACTCCCAAGCGCAGCCCTCCCGTGACGTTCTCGCGGGCGAAAGCCTCGCGAATTTTTTGGACTGCTTTGGGCGTGACAGTGACCACGTTAGGCCTGCGCGGCGGACTTCTTCTTGTAATCGCTGATGGCCGCCTTGATGGCGTCCTCGGCCAGCACGGAGCAGTGGATCTTCACCGGCGGGAGGCTCAGCTCGTTCACGATGTCCGTGTTCTTGATATCGAGCGCCTGGTCCACGGTCTTGCCCCGCAGCCATTCGGTGGCGAGCGAAGAACTCGCGATGGCGCTGCCGCAGCCGAACGTCTTGAACTTCGCGTCTTCGATAACGCCGGTCGCCGGGTTCACCTTGACCTGAAGCTTCATCACGTCGCCGCACTCCGGCGCGCCTACCATGCCCGTGCCCACGGTCGGGTCGGTCTTGTCGAACGAGCCGACGTTGCGCGGATTGTTGTAGTGATCGAGTACTTTGTTCGAATACGCCATAATTTTTCCTTTAGTGAGCGGTCCACTGGACCTTCGTCAGATCGATCCCTTCCTTGTGCATCTCGTAGAGCGGTGAAAGCTCACGCAGCTTCTTGACCACCTCGATCACCTTGGCGGTGACATAGTCAGCCTCTTCCTCCGTGTTGAACCGGCCCAGACCGAAGCGGATGGAGGAATGCGCCAGATCGTCACCTGCGCCGAGCGCCTTCAAAACATAACTGGGTTCGAGCGTCGCTGAGGTACACGCTGAGCCGCTGGAAACCGCAATATCGTTGATGCCCATCAGCAACGACTCGCCTTCCACAAAGGCGAAGCTGATGTTGAGATTGTTCGGCAGCCGGCTCTCCATGGTTCCATTGATGTAAACCTCATCGAGAGACGCCAGCAAGCGATCCTTCATCTTGTCCCGCAGGTAGGAAAGGCGCTTGGATTCCTCGGCCATCTCCGCCTTGGCGAGCGCGCAGGCTTCTCCCAATCCCACGATGCCCGTGACATTGAGCGTGCCGGAACGCATGCCGCGCTCATGTCCGCCGCCATCCATTTGCGCCGTGAGCTGGACGCGCGGATTACGCCGGCGCACGTATAACGCGCCGACGCCCTTGGGCCCATACATCTTATGAGCGCTGATGGACATCAGGTCGATGTTGTCCTTGGTGACGTCCACCGGAATCTTGCCGACGGCTTGCGTGCCATCGGTGTGTACCAGTACACCGCGCTCCTTGGCGATTTTTCCGATCTCGCGAATGTGCTGCACCACGCCAATCTCGTTGTTGGCGTACATGATGCTGATCAGGATCGTCTTGTCCGTAATCGCCGCGCGAAGCTGATCCAGATCCACCAGCCCGTTGGTCTGCACCGGCAGATAGGTAACGCGAGCGCCCTCTTTCTCCAGGCGCTTGCACGTGTCCAGGATGGCCTTGTGCTCGGTGGCCGCCGTAATGAGGTGATTCCCCTTTTCGGCGTACATCTCCGCCACGCCCTTCAGCGCCAGGTTGTTGGATTCGGTGGCGCCGCTGGTGAACACGATCTCCTTGGCGGTGGCGCCGATCAGTTCGGCGATCTGCTTGCGAGCTTTCTCCACGGCCTCTTCCGCCTGCCATCCGAAGCTATGATTGCGGCTGGCGGCGTTGCCGAACACTTCCGTGAAGTACGGCCGCATCGCCTCAAACACCCGCGGATCGAGCGGCGTGGTGGCGTGATTGTCCATGTAGATCGGCAGTTTTATCATCACGTCCTCGTGAGCTGAATATTGGAAACCATGGGCCGGATCGCTGGAATCGGCATATCGTCCCGCGACATGTCTGAGATAGTGATGCTTGAAAGAAGCCGAAGGATTCCTTCGTGGACCTTTCGCAGCGGCTCGCGTACCGGGCAAAGCTCGCTCTGGTCGCACTCCCCGTGCTCGGTGAAACAATGTGTAAGAATGATGGGTCCGTCGATCGTTCGGATCACTTCAAGCGCGGTGATTTCGTGCGCATCGCGCGCCAGGCGGTACCCGCCATTGGTTCCTTGCTCGGAAACCAGCAGTCCGGTGCGCGCCAGCTTCTGAAGGATTTTGGACAGCATGGGCAGGGGAATACGATAAGCCTCAGCGATGTCCTTGGCGCTGACACTGCGATTCGCCGCAGCCAGGTGCCGGAGGGCGATCAAACCGTAGTCCGCTTTCTTGGTCAACTTGAGCATGAATCTGAGACCAATTCAGTCCTAGTTAGATTATGGGCGTTTGTGGGATGAATGTCAAGCTAGTTATGTTATTGAACTAGAGCAGCTTAGCCCGCTCCCTTACAGTCGCGGTTCAGTATCGGTGTACTGCCCAGCCGGCCCCTGACCGAACCGCGACCGTCAGGGAGCGGGCTGCGCGCCGGATCACTGAACGTCGGCGTTACGGACCGTCTTGAACTGAACTCCCACCTGGAATCGATCACGTACCCGTCGGCAGTAGCGGACCTCTCCCAACGCAACGGTGTTCTTAAGATTGATCTGAATCGCCGCTCCAGGCTCCATTGGCTCCGGAACACTCAGCTTCAGCCCGCCCTTGGATACATCCAAGACTCGGATTTCCAAAAGTGTGGGCGACGCAGGATCCAGCGCCTGCCGGGAAGCCGGGGCATCGACCCGGATCCGGACGTCGCGCCGCCGTTCAGCGGCGGGCCCGATGGATTCCACAGCCTTTCTCAACCTGGCCTCGCAGGTCGCGCACTTCAGGATGTGGGACTCAATGGTCGAGGATCGGCTCGGGGACAACCGTCCCAGGACATACCGCGCCAGGTTCTCTTCTCGCACGTGCATGGGTGTTTGCAGGTAGCTATCGGCGGATGAAGCTTCCGGCATTAGGCCATTCAGGGCCGAGGTACTGTTCGCAGAATTCTGGCCGGAGACTATTGTGTACGGGAGGAATGCTGCCGATGAGGTGAAGGTGCAAAGCGGCAAGAAAGTGAACAACAGGCTATCGAAGCCGGTTCTGGATCGGATCCACCGCTACGCCAAAGAGGGGCGCGAGCCTCTGGCGCGTTACGGACACGAAAACTGCGTTCTACTGGCGCTGGCGCACGGACAGCTCCCGGTGGTCATCCTGCGGAGTCCTCGAAACGAGTTCACAGAGGTTCGCAGTGAGGCTCTGGTCGAATGGGTCCGCGCGGCCCGGCAAAAGCCGGCGTTGCACGGATCGCGTTAATCCCCCATCCAAACACGGCGCGGCCGCGTAGAATTAAGTACCAAGACATGCGCGTCTTCGTCACTGGGGGAACAGGCTACCTGGGAAGCCACCTGATTCCCCTCCTTCAAGAACGCGGGCATGAGGTCGTCGCACTGGTCCGTCCCGGTTCGGAACACAAACTCCCGCCGGGTTGCGTCGCGGTGCGAGGAAACGCTCTGGACGGCGATTCCTACGGTTCGAACCTCGGCGCTTGCGACACGTTCGTCCAGTTGGTCGGCGTCCCCCATCCGAGTCCGGCGAAGGCGAAGGAGTTTGTCTCCATCGACCGCAAATCGGGAGAGGAGGCGATTCGCA
Organism: Bryobacteraceae bacterium; assembly: GCA_041484155.1. Classification (GTDB taxonomy): domain Bacteria; phylum Acidobacteriota; class Terriglobia; order Bryobacterales; family Bryobacteraceae; genus Palsa-187. The sequence goes on along the minus strand of JBGPHB010000065.1, from coordinate 5,706 downwards.
TAGCCGCTCAAAACCGGGTGCCACATTTCGTTTACGTGAGCGTCGCCCATCCCGCACCCGCCATGCATGCCTATATCGAGGCAAGAAGCGCGTGCGAAGCTGCTCTGGTGGCGAGCGGTCTCCATGCGACCATCTTACGGCCGTGGTATGTGCTGGGCCCGGGCCATCGCTGGCCCGGCCTGCTGCTGCCACTCTACTGGTTGGCTGAACTCATTCCTTCCACCCGTGGTGGCGCTTTGCGGCTCGGGTTGGTGACTCTGGCGGAGATGGTGAACGCCCTAGTTGCCGCCGTCGAAAGTCCCGCCGCCGGCGTGAAAGTGGTCGAGGTTCCGCAAATCCGAGGCGCCGCTCTCTAAAAGCTGCGGAGGGCCCAGATCACAGCCAGCGCGACGGAAATCAAGCTTGCGACGGCCAGGTAGCCGTTGATAAACGGTACCGTTTGTACGGCCGGAACTTCCGAAAAGCGACACCCGCAGGCGTCGCAGGACGGAGCCTCATCATTCATCATCGTACGGCAGTGGCGACATTGCTTTGGCATGACAACAGCAGCGTAAAGCCTGGCAATGACAGCCTCAATGAACCCAGGGTGGGGAGAGTACCGGTACGCAGCGCGAATGAGGTCCAGCCGAAGCTACTTGGCCTTCACGTCGTAGCACCACAGCGTACTAAGGTCGCGGAGGTAGAGCCGGCCGTTCGCCACCACTGGATAGGGCCATGCTTTTTCCCCGCCTCCTCCTCCGCCGATATGCTTTGGCTGATCCGGTGGCGTGAAGCGGCCCAACTCGTGATAAACATCCTGCGATGCCTCGGCCAGCAACACGTCGCCGTTCTCACCATGAACGTACAGGCGGCCCTCTGCATAGAAAATGGACCCGGGGCCGACACCTTCGCCCTGCCATTTGATCTTGCCGGTCATGAAGTCGGCCGCGACCAGCCCCATGCCATTCGTACCGAATAGAGTGTCGCCCAGCAGTATCGATCCGCCATTACGATTGGGCAGATCCCGCGTGAAATAGACCTCCGCTGCTTCGACTCCCTGGCTGGTCGCTTTCAGGTTAATCAGCCCGCCGCCGACATTCTGAGCGGCGGTGTAAACATAGCTATCGCGGACCACGGGAGTAGGCATATTGGCCGCGGCGCTCTTGCCGGTTTGGTTGTAGCGCCACAGATACTGCCCGGTTTTCGCGTCGACACCCACCAGGCCTTTGTCCACGAACTGGACGTATTGTTTGCGGCCGCCGCCGTTGACCGGAATCACCGATGCGTAGCCCGCCGGGTCGCCTTCCGGCACCACCGCTTTCCAGATGGTCGCGCCGGTCTTCTTGTCGAGCGCCGCCAGCGTGGCCTGACTGCCGCCCGGCGTCACCACTACAACGTCTCCATCCACCAGCGGCGACTCGGCATAGGCCCACTGGCCCGGCTTGCCGCCGAAATCGTTGCGCAGGCTCTTCTGCCAGCGGATCTTGCCGGTGGTGGTCTCCAGGCTGGCTAAGTCGCCATCGGAGGAAAGAACATACATGACATCGCCATCGATCGTCGGCGTGGACCGGGCTTTAGGATAGGGCGGTAATTGTTTAGGATTCCCGACGTTTCCAAGACGCGTGGACCAGAGCTGCTTGCCGTCTTCGACCGATAGCGCCTGCACGAATTCGTTTTCCAAACCCCGGTTGCTCAGCAGATAGAGCCTGCCGCCGACAACCACGGGTGTTGCGTAGCCGTCGCCAATGTCCTTGAGCTGCCACAGCAGCTTCGGCCCGCCCTTCGGCCACTCTTTCAGCAGGCCGGTCTCCTTCGAAATGCCGGTCCTTCCGGGTCCACGCCACTGCGGCCAATCCACGGCTCCGGCGACGAAGGAGAAAATTCCTAAGCCGACCGCCGTGAACAACAAACATCGCTCTTTCATCTACTTTGCCTCCATGCCCAAGGGCTGAGAGATAGTCTAGCGTATCCAGGGCCCGCGACACTCGCAAAACAAAATATACAAAACGAACCCAAGCGGTGGCCGGGGTTGCCGGGCTGCGGGCTCCACTATCAGAGATCGCATGAGGAAGGCGGTGGCATCGCGACGAGTCTGACTAGGTGTCTGAGGGATTGGGGCGAAAAGGAATCACGAGGCCCGTCACTGTAGTAGATGCACTGGTTCACTACCTTCCCGCCGGCCCACGTGAAGCCGCTCGGGGACGCCGGTTCCCGGCGCTTCGCTCGCGGTGTTGAAGCCCCATCCACTTCCTTGCGGCCTCAGTTACGACAGTCTCAACGATCTTTTGCAGTACCGCCCACGGTGGTCGCCGATGCCTCAGCGTGGGATTACTTCCGGAGACGACCATCCGCTCGGAGTCGCACCATAGAATCGCTTGATTCCAACGGCGAAGCTTGTGTGGTCGGAGCGGCGGATGGCATCTGCCATCACGATCGAATCAGCAAAATCGCCCAGGTCGTTGGGAAAGTAGTCGGAATTGGGAAAGCTGTCCGAAAGTGGGGGAGGCGGCACGAGCCAATTGGTGAACGTGCAATCGATCTTGAACGCAGCTAAGTTCACGGTCACGAATCCAGCACCGTCTGGCGGGACTCTGTGGTCGGCGTAGTCCGGGGCCGCCATGTTCGCACTGTGCCCGTCCCCGAATGGGTCAAGGCCGCGATTGACTCATGGCTGGCTTCCGCCAAAATAACGCATGGCCGCCTGTTCCGATGCATCTGCCGTGCGGGAAAAATCTGGGGTGACGGCATGACCGAGAGGGTTGTCTGGCACGTCGTCAAGGATTGCGCCAAGCAAGCCGGAATCGAAAAACTGGCGCCTCATGACCTGCGTCGCACGTGCGCCCGCCTCTGCCACGCAGCAGGTGGTGAACTTGACCAGATCCAGTTTCTCCTCGGGCACGTCTCCGTTCAGACAACAGAAAAGTATCTCGGCTGTCAGCAGCGAATACGCGATCCAGTCCAGCCAATTCAAGTCCACGGAGATCAGGCCGGGCGGGCCAGGCGGGCGAGGATCTCGAGCAGCTCGGACTAGCCGAAGACGAGGGCTGCGCCCCTTTGTCACGCTGCATATGTTCCAGGTAGGGCGTGAAACTTCCTGGTTTCGGCTTGAAATCCGGGATCAAAGTGACTTTACTATAGCGCTCGCCCCGATCAATAGCTGTGGTCGCGTCGCGCATGGGCAAGGACACCAATGAGGCTGTGCCTCAGACCGGTGTGGGGCGAGCTTTTAGCTTGCGAGCCGGCTTTCTTGCCGGCTTTTGGTCGGCGGCGAAAAGAAAGCCGGCCAGGAGGCCGGCTCGCAAGCTAAAAGCTCGCCCCACAAGTCGCGGTCGCAGAATGCAGGCCGGGGCCTGCGTTACGAGTTAGAATAGAACTCAAGATGTTACGAATCTTGATTGCGCTGGTTGCTGTGTCGTCGGGCGCCCATGCCCAGTGGATAAATCAGGCCGATCCAAGCACGCCGCGAACCAAGGACGGAAAACCGAAGTTGTCGGCGCCAGCGCCGCGCGTCCGCGGTAAGCTCGATCTCTCGGGAATTTGGGAGGTTGAAAGCTCGCCGCGCAAAGTGTTGGCCACTCTGTTTCCGCCCGGCGTGGGCCTGTTGCCGGGCGGGGAGAATGGTTTGGGGGAGGACGACCCGCAGAAGTACTTCCTGAACATCCTCGCCGATTTCAAGCTGGGAGAGGAGCCCCTGACTCCCGCGGCGGCAGTGCTGTTACGGCAGCGTATGCAAAGCGGCGAGAAGCCCTCGACCTTATGCGAACCGCCTGGTGTGCCGCTGACCGAACTTTACCCGGCTCCGTATAAGATCGTCCAAACGCCTGGAGTGATGCTGATGCTGTACGAAGGCGGCACGTATTTTCGCCAGATTTATACGGACGGCCGAAAGCATCCCGTGGATCCTCAACCGAGCTGGCTGGGGTACTCCGTTGGCAGGTGGGAAGGCGATTGGTTCGTGGTCGACGTGACGGGATTCAACGATCGAAGCGCGCTCGATGCCATGGGCCATTTCCATAGCGATGCCATGCATGTCACGGAACGATTTCACCGCGGCGACTTCGGCCACATGGAAGTTCAGATCACGATCGAGGATCCCAAAACATTCACCAAGCCGGTTGCGATTAACGTCAATATGCGCCTGCTTCCGGATACCGACGTCATCGAATCGTTTTGTACTGAGGGCGAAAAGGACTTGGCTCACCTTCCTGGTAAGTAGGCCGGTCAGCCGAAGAACGCAGGCCGGGGCCTGCGCCACTGGCCATGTCGCGCTCCGCCAGACGCTGCCGGAAGCGTACGTGCCGCACTCGGTTCAGCTCGACCAGCGGACGCCACACGGCGTGCACCAGGTGGTGCTTGATGAGTAGATGCCACAAACGGTTGGAGCGCTTGTACAGGTACGACATCGCTAAATACGTCGGCGCCGCGCGCCAATCCTCCGGGCGGCGTCGCCAAATCGAAGTGTGCGAGAACAGCCGCTGGTAAATCCAGGAGTAGCCTTCCTCCAGTTCCTCCGGCGTCATGTGTTGCGGACGGAACACTGCGTGCGCGGTATCGTAGAGACTCCAATCGCGGTGCAGCAGACGCCCGGACGCTTCCATTTGCTTGAATAGAGGCGTCGCGGGATACGGGGTGAGAATATGAAACGTCGCGCATTCCAGCCGGTTCTGCTCTGCCCACTCGGCCGTTCGGGCGAAGACGTCCTTGCGGTCATGATCGAAGCCCAGCACGAACGAACCATTCACCTGGATTCCGTTGTCGTGCAGGATGCGCACACGCCGCGCGTAGTCGGCGGTCTTCGGCGTCTTCTTGCGCGCGTCGGCAAGGTTTTCGTCGGTGAGCGACTCGAGGCCCACGAACACTCCGGTGCATCCCGCCAGCGCCATGGCCCGGATCACGCCGGGATCGTCGGTGACGTCGATCGAGACGGCCGCGCTCCAGATCTTGTTGAGCGGCCGCAGCGCATCGCACAGCGCGCGCAGATACTCCGGACGCGAGCCGAGATTATTGTCGATGAAGACTGCGTACGGCTGGCCGTCCGCCTGGAATTCCGCGGCGATCTGCGCGGGATCGCGCATTCGATACGGCATGCGCAGACCATCTGTCGCGAGATAACAGAAGCCGCATCGGTTGTGGCAGCCGCGTGTCGCAATCAGGCTCGTGGTCGTCAGAAAACTCTTTCTCGGCAACAAGGACCGCCTGGGCGCCGGATCCTCGCGGTAGTCATTCTGGTAGGTCGCGAAGTACCGGGCTTGCAGGCAGCCTGACTCCACATCGGCGAGGATGCGCGGCCAAAGCTGAACGCCGTCGCCCAGGGCGAGCGCGTCCGCGTGCGGCGCGCACTCCTCCGGACACGACAGCACGTGCAATCCGCCCAGGATCACCTTGCTCCCGCGGCTCCGGTACCAATGTGCCAGTTCGAACGCGCGCCGCGCGAAAGTCAGGTGGACTGTAATCCCCACCACCTCCGGCACCGGCCGAGCGGGCGGCCGTCCGTCGAGGAGGTTCTCGTCCCAGTATTGAAGCTTCCAATGTTCTGGTGTTGTCGCCGCGAAGCTGGTTAAGGCGAGGGTTGGGGTGAGCACGTGTTTACCGAAGCTCGCGTTCGGATCTTTTGGGTAGAAGGGGTTGATCAGAAGGGCGTACCGAGGTTCCAGCGGTCCTGCGGGGCCTGCGGGATCGAGGAACGGGGGAAGGGTCATCTCGGGCGGAATCCATCGGCGGCGGGTG
>JBGPHB010000064.1:0-10276 GCA_041484155.1 Bryobacteraceae bacterium | reverse complement strand
CGACTGGATTTCGATCGGCAGTTTGACTGGTGGCCGTATCAATCCCACCGCGGGCGCGCGTACGGGATTGCGGATGAAACGGCTTCGCTCCGTCTCCAGCTTGTGACTCCAGGAGGGGTGCTCGTTGGGTTCCACGCCATCCGCCGCATGCTCGTTTTCACGCCCGCGCTGTGGATGGCGATCTTCACCCTGATTGCTATCGCTCGCGGACCGTTTGCCGCAATTTGGCGGAGGGTCATCGTCGGGGCAGCGCTGTTATTTTTCTCGCCCTTGATAAACGGCCTCGGAGTGGCCGTCTACGATCTTGTGGTGCGAAACCGCCACCTTATTTTCCCAAGCCGCACCTGCAAACTGCCGGAGTCGACCGAACGGTCCTACCGTCAGCCCTAACCTGGGAGGTCTGGAAAGCCGCATGCGGAGGACAAGCGGGACGAAGAGCACCGTGCTTCTCATTGATGGAGAAGCGGATAACCTTGCGCCGGTTTTTGCGGCAGGATTGGGTGCTGCCGGTCATGTCCTCCACGTGCTCTCAACACAACCTTACCCTCTGGTCCGATTCTCCCGATTCTGCCAGACATTTCATTCCCGCTCTTCGGAGTGCGACGTAGTCGCCAGGATTCTTGAAGTTGCCAATGCGAATCGGGTCACCGCCATCATGGCTTGCTCTGACAAAGGAATTCGCATCCTCGCGGAACGTCGCGCGGAATTGGAGAAGATCGCCGTAGTGGCAGGCACGCCGGGTGTGGAGCAGCTCAAGGTTGTCCGCGACAAAGCGTGCTTCGCTGAGTTCCTGGCCGCGACGACTCTCCCTCATCCCCAATCCGTTGTGATTCGCCGCGGTCAGTGGGACCAATCCGATCTTCCATCGTACCCGGCGCTTTTGAAGCCAGCCGTAGGGGACGGAGGCATCGGAATCCAGCGCGTCGATAGCATTTCTGACTTTTGGCGGCTGGCCCAAGAGCCAGGATTTGCGGACAGGCCCTGGGTAGTGCAGGCTTTTATCCCAGGGCGCGATATCGATGTGAGCATGCTGTGCCGCGACGGCGAGATTCTGGCGCACACCATACAGACGCCTTTCGTTCCCGGCTCATCCTCCTTCGCTCCCTCCGAGTCGATCCAGTTTGTTCACGATGATGCTGCTTTGGAGATAGCCCGCAGGGTAGCTCGAACTCTTAAATGGACAGGACTTGCGCACATCGACATGCGTCGCGACGCGCGCGATGGAAGGATTTTCATCATCGAACTCAATGGCCGCTTCTGGGGCACAGCGGATGGTTCCCTTCGGGCCGGGGTGAACTTTCCCGATCTTGCTTGCCGGGACACGATTGGTGAAATGTTTCCTTATCCTGTCTATCGCGATGGCCCTTACGTAGTTCTGTCTTTTGCAAGAAAAATAGGTTGGCGAAATCTTACCCTGCGGGAGACTACGTTGGTCCGACACTTCAAGGATCCGGGACCCTGGTTGGCCTGGAAACTTCTCCCAGTCTTACACCGATTCCTTGGGAGACGATAAGCCGTTCCGCTCCTCCAATCCTTCCCCATACCGCATTTGGCACGCTCGGGCGGCCAATAGGTTAAAACGATCCCTTGACCACAAACAGCGGCCACGTTATTCTCTTTGAGAGCCCGCGCCCTGACGGTCGCGGTTCGGTACGTAGACACCGAACCGCGCGCGTAAGCAAGCGGGCATGTGGTCTATGTCCGGGAGCCTCGAAAATGAAGTCTAAATTGCTGATGGCTGGCGCGGCTCTGGCCGTGGGGTTGGCTTTGTGCGGAGAATACAAACCCGTGAACCCGACCAAAATGTCCGCCGTGGAGTTCGACAGACTCTTCCAGCAAATCAGCAATTGGGGCCGCTGGGGTAAGTCCGACTCGCTCGGTACCATCAATCTCGTCACCGAGGGGAAACGCAAGCAGGCCGCGTCGCTGGTGAAGGCAGGTATCTCGATCTCGCTCGCGCACGATCTCATCGCGGAGGAATCCGCCGATAACCCCGCTGGCCGCTTCAAGCGCGTGGTGGCGCCCAACTTCCAGAGCGACACCTACTTCTTCCAGTACCACGGCGCCTTCGTGACTCATCAGGATGCGCTCTGTCACTACATCGACAACAACCGTGTCTACAACGACAGACCCCTGAACACGAAAGACTGCTTCCCCGGCATCGATCAACTCAAGAACGGCGTGGTGACGCGCGGCATTCTCATCGACATTCCACGGTTGAAGGGTGTGCCCTACCTGGAACCGGAGGACGCCATCTATCAAAAGGACATCGAAGCCTGGGAGAAGATGGCGGGCGTGAAGGTGAGTGCGGGCGACGCCGTTGTCCTGCGCACAGGCCGGTGGGCCAGGCGGGAAAAAGTTGGTGCGTGGAACAACATTGCATCTGCTTCCGGCTTTGACGTTACGGTCGCGCCGTGGTTCCGGGCCCGGGACGTCGCGCTGGCTGCCGGCGACACGACCGTGGAGATTCACAACGTCCCTCCCGTGGTCGAAGGACAGATCACACCGCTTCATACGCTGTTCATCAACGGGCTTGGAATGCCCATCGTTGACGATGTCGACCCCGAGGCGCTGGCGGAGACCTGCGCCAGACTGCACCGCTGGGAGTTCATGCTGGTGATCGCGCCCCTGCGGGTTCCGAACGGGACGGGAAGTCCCCTGAATCCCATCGCGATCTTTTGAGGAAAATCAATTGGCCTCTAAACGGTTTACGGCCTTAGTCATTACGATTGCCGCTGCGGCAGCTCAGCCGTTGCAACCCAATGCCGAGGATCTCGAGGTTCTTCAAGTCCAGCCAAACGTTTACATGATCGCGGGGGCGGGCGGGAATATCGGCGTACAGCTCGGCCCGGCGGGAATCATACTTGTTGATACAGGTGCGGCCGGGATGAGCGACAAAGTTCTGGCCGCGCTCAAGAAACTATCAGGCAAACCCATCCGCTATATATTTAACACGAGCGCCGACGCGGACCACGTCGGTGGGAATGCCGCGCTATCCAAGGCCGGTGTGTCGATCATCGGGGGCGCCGTCGGGAACCCTGCGTTCGGCGAAGATGTGATTGGCAACGGCGGCGCTGCCAGCGTGTTTGCTCACGATAAGGTTACGGCGCGAATGAGCCGGGTCTTTCCAGGCGCTCAATGGCCAACGAAGACGTACACCTCCAAGTTCTACACCATGTCACTGAACGGCGAAGCCATGGAGGTCATCCACGAACCGGCGGCTCATTCGGATGGCGATAGCTTGGTCCTATTTCGCCGGTCCAATGTGATCGTCACGGGTGATCTCTTCGATCCCACGCACTTCCCGGTAATCGAAAGCGGCAAGGGTGGGAGTATTCAGGGGGAACTGGATGCTCTCAACCACCTCTTGGAACGTACCATCCCTCCGTACCCGCTGCCTTGGCAGCCCGATCGCACGTACGTGATTCCGGGGCACGGACCGGTTTCCGATCACCACGACCTGCTGGAATATCGGGACATGGTTACGATCGTGAGGGATGTAATCCAGGACATGATCAGCCGGCGGATGACGCTGGAACAAGTGAAAGCGGCAAATCCAACCAAAGGATATAATTCGCGTTACGGTGCGGACAAGGGTCCCTGGACAACGGAAATGTTTGTGACGGCAGTGTATAGAGGCTTATCAGGCAAATGACGCGGCTGGCTGCCTTCGTGTCTTCCCTGTGTTTCTGTTCCTGTGGATTTGCCCAGAGCGAATTGGATGCCAGAGCGGCAGCGCCGATCGACCTCTCCGGTTATTGGGTTACGATTATCACGCCCGATTGGCGCGAGCGGATGGTGACACCGGCGAAAGGGGACTATCTTGCGGTACCCATCAACGCCGCCGCGCAAAAAGTTGCCGATGCATGGGATCCCGCAAGAGACGAGGCTGCCGGCGAACAGTGCAGGTCCTATGGCGCCCCAGCTCTTATGGCGACTCCAACGCGCTTGCACATTACCTGGCAGGATGCCAACACTCTGAAGGTGGAGACCGACTACGGCATGCAGACTCGCCTGCTCCACTTCGGCAACTGGAAGGCACCCGCGGGTCCGGCGACGTGGCAGGGAGATTCGACCGCCGCTTGGGAGTTGGCTGGAGGAGTTGCCGGACCTCGAGGCCGGGACCGCACACCGGGAGAGAGATCCAAATTCGGAAACTTAACGGTAGATACGACGCACATCCGCCCCGGATACTTGCGAAAAAATGGGATTCCCTACAGCGCGAATGCGCGCGTGACCGAATACTGGGACTTGTTCAACGGCCCAAATGGCGATCAACGAATTATGATCACGCAACAAGTTGAAGATCCACAATATCTGTGGAGGACGTGGATTACAACCCTCAACTTCAAAAAAGAATCAGACGGTGCGAAATGGGATCCGACACCGTGCTCGGCGAGGTGGTAGAACCAATGTTTCCATTTATCCGACGTAGCGCAGGCCCCGGCCTGCGGGCTGTTAGCTTATGGGCGGCGCTCCTGGTAACCGTCCCCCTGTTCGGGCAAACCGACATTGCCGGAGTGTGGGCGTTCATCGCAGGACAGTATGGCCAGGAGAACGGTAATGGTTCGGAGCTTGCCGACTATACCGGCATACCGATTAATGACGAGGGTCGGGCCGTGGGTTTAAGCTTCTCTCCGACTATGTGGTCGGAGCCAGGCCGTCAGTGTCAGTTTTACTCACCCCGGTACATTTCGACCGGGCCATTCGCCCTAACCATTTGGAACGATATCGATCCAGTCACCGGCAGGGTCATTGCCTGGAATATGAACGCATGGATTGACAAGGATATCGTTACCATCTGGATGGATGGGCGGCCGCATCCGTCACCGAATGCTTTCCATTCTTTTGGCGGTTTTACGACCGGCGCCTGGGAGGGCGACACGCTGGTCACTCGTACCACGCACATGAAGTGGAGCTACTTGCGGATCAATGGGCTACAGCATAGCGACCGGGCCACGCTGACGCAGTACATCGTTCGCCATGGAAATCTTCTCTCGGTGATGGCGTATTTTGAAGACCCAGTCTTTTTAACTGAACCTTACGTCCTGACGTCAGTGTGGGAACTGAATCCCAAGGCCAATGGACCTCGTTTCCCACCAGCCTGCGAGCCGATCAACGAATCCCCAAGGCTAGAGGATACTTCAATCGTTCCGCACTACCTCCCGGACAGAAATCCATTTGCGAACGATTTCGCGAAGTACTATAACTTACCCTTGGAGGCGGCTCAGGGTAGCGCCGAAACGATGTACCCGGAATTTCGGAAGAAGCTCAAGGATGTCTACGTCCCACCTCAAAAGTGCGTTCGGTATTGCTGTGACACAAGGGATCCGGCCGTGAAGTGCATTCGCGACGGTACTGGCATAGTTCGGTGAGACGGCGTGGGCTTCGGGGTTTGCGATAGACTTGAATGCACTTATGCCGCTGAGCGCTGGGGACAAACTTGGGCCCTATGAGATCCTCGCGCCGATTGGCAAGGGTGGCATGGGCGAGGTGTACCGCGCGCGGGATACGCGGCTTGGCCGGGAGGTCGCCCTCAAGACCAGCGCCGAACGCTTCTCGGAACGCTTTGAGCGAGAAGCCCGCGCCATCGGTTCCCTGAACCATCCCAACATCTGCACGCTGTACGACGTCGGCCCCGACTATCTGGTCATGGAACTGGTCGTGGGCGAGACGCTCGCCGACCGCCTCAAAACGGGACCCATTCCGTTCGACGAAACCCTGGGGATCGCCCGCCAGATTGCCGAGGCTATCGAGGCGGCGCACGAAAGCGGCATCATCCATCGCGACCTCAAACCGGGCAACGTGATCCTGAAACCCGATGGGTCTGTGAAGGTCCTCGACTTCGGCCTCGCCAAGATGGGCGGGACCCCCACCGCCGCGACCGAAAATTCCCCAACCATCACGGTGGGGCAAACCCAGGCGGGAGTGATCCTGGGGACCGCTGCCTATATGTCCCCGGAGCAGGCGAAAGGTAAACCGGTGGACCAACGCGCCGACATTTATGCGTTCGGCGTGGTGCTCTACGAAATGGTCACCGGCGCGCGTCTGCATAGTGGCGGGAGCGTCACGGAAGTAATGGCTTCGGTGATCACGGAAGCGCCGGACTGGAACAAGGTTCCGCCGCAGCTCCAGCGCCTGCTGCGGCGGTGTCTGGAAAAAGATCCCCAGAAACGGCAGCGCCACATCGGCGACGTAATGGCGCTGGTGGATGACGCGCCTTCTATCCAGGCGGCGCCTGCGGCAGTCTCGCGGCCGGCGCTACGCTGGCAATGGATCGCGGCCGGCGCGGCGGCGCTCGCAGCCATCGTGGCTGGCGCCATTTGGGCGCCATGGCGAGGACAACCCGCGGCCTCCTCGATTCGATTCGAGATCCAACCCACGGCGGCGATCACCTTCATCAACGGCGGCTATCCGATGGTCTCGCCGAACGGCCAGTGGGTGGTGTTCCCCGCCACCGGGTCCGGTGGTGTGACGCGCATGTGGCTGCGGGCGTTGAACTCGACCGAGGTACGCCCGCTGGTGGGGACCGAAAGCGGCAACAGTCTGCCGCCGCCGGTCTTCTGGTCGCCCGACAGCCGGTTTATCGCGTTTTCCTCGACACCGGGACCATTCGCCCCCGGACAGCTCAAGAAGCTCGACATTTCCGGCGGGCCGCCGACCACCATCTGCGACGTGCCCGCGTCCGTTCCCGGCGGTACCTGGAACCGGGACGGCCTGATCGTGTTGGCGATTAACAACGCGCCCGGCTTATTCCGGGTTTCCGCCGCCGGCGGGGTTGCGACACCCATAACCGTGTTGGACCGGTCGCGCGGCGAAACCAATCACCGCTACCCAAGGTTTCTACCCGACGGGCGCCATTTCCTGTACCAGCGGGTCTCTCCCCATCCGGAGCGTCAAGGAATTTTCACCGGGTCCATCGATTCCAAACCGGAGGAACAAAGCCTCAAGCCGGTGATGCTCAGCGATCGTCAGGCCTTCTACACGCCTTCTCGCGACGGAGGTCCAGGACGCCTGCTGTTCCTCCGCGGCACCACGCTTTTCGCACAACCGTTCGACCCCAACCGCCAGGAGCTGAGCGGGGAGCCAGTCCCGGTCACCGACCAGGTCGGATCGTTCGCCGCAGCCACCGCGGGGCTTTTTTCGGTGTCCGAGACGGGCGTGCTGGCGTACCGGGTTGGCCCCGGGGGTGACCAGAGCCAGCTCACTTGGTTCAGCGCTTCAGGGGCCCTGGCCGGCACGGCCGGACCCACGGGCTCCTATGCCAATCCAGCGATATCTCCGGACGGGACACGTGTCGCCGTCACCCAGTTCGACGCGCAGAGTGGAAATTCCAACATCTGGGTGCTGGAATTTGCGCGTGGGGCCCCCGCGAAAGTGACCTTCAACTCGGGTAGAAACGACTTCGCGGTGTGGTCCCCGGATGGGAAGAGCATCGCGTTTGCATCCAACCGCGCAGGACACCTGGACCTATACCGTAAGAATGCCGACGGCGCCGGCGAGGAGAGCCTGCTGCTCAAATCCGACGAAGACAAGACGCCAACCAGTTGGTCGCGAGACGGGCGCTATCTCCTGTATGCCAGCCTCGACCCGAAAACCAGCGAAGATATCTGGGTGCTGCCGCTTCAGGGGGAGCGGAAACCGATTCCACTCCTGCGAACTGAGTTCCGAGAGGGATTCGCACACTTTTCCCCGGACGGTCGTTGGATCGCCTACCTGTCGTATGAATCGGGTAATCCGGAAATCTACGTCCGGCCGTTTTCGCCGGAGAAGGGAAGCGAGGCGGCTTCGGGTGGAAAATGGCTGATTTCAAACGGCGGTGGGCTAAATCCTGCCTGGCGGGCTGACGGCAAAGAACTGTTTTACGTCAGCACAGCTCTTCAGCAGACGACCGTCGACGTAAGCACCGTGAATACATTCCTACCGGGCGCGTCGCGGCGGCTGTTCACGGTACCGTCGTTCAGTGCTGGCGACGCCTCCGCCGATGGCAAGCGGTTTCTGTTTGCCGCCCCGGAAGGCTCCGGCGCGCCGTCACCGTTCATGGTGGTGACTAACTGGCAGGCTGGTTTGAACCGGTAACGCAGGCCCCGGCCTGCAATTGATGCGCCATGCAACGCAGTGCCTCCCATTCTCCTTTTTCGTGCGAGCGTAAAAGATTCCAGTAGGAATACACATATGCCAGGACGAGCGTGCTTGCAAAATGCGGCGGCGGCATTGATCCCGTCGGGCCCTATTAAGCGCAATGGCTGGATTACCTGACTCCCGTCGTACCGCGCACCTCCGAGTGCACAGAGTGGGGAAGTAAGCGGAGAGTTTCCGGTTCGATCCGCGCTCCGAAGGCTGGATCCGGCCGTGAAGTGCATTCGCGACGGTACTGGCATTGTACGGTGAGACGATCACTTCGCGGGCGGCAAAACCACCGTGACCCGGCCATTTACGATCGGATTCCGGTCATCCGGCCCGCCGCATGTTTCCGGCTCTGACACCCAGGTCGCGGGCTTCATCCGCGTGTAGTGCTTCGTGAATGTCCACGGCTTGGTGAACGCCGCCGGGTCCGTGATGGTCACCTGCTCTTCGAGGGTGTTCGCATCGACTTGCCGGATTCGCTCCCCAAAACGCGCCTGCTCACTCAGCATGACCGGTGTGGTATCCGACCAGATACCGGTCCTTACCGAGATCGTCTCCACCACCAGCGTCTGACCCTCCCAATGACCGATGGATCTGCCCAGCAGCGTTGGCCACAGTTCATCTTCCGGTGGAAATCCCCGGCCATCCGTATAGATGTGCCGGGTTTCCTTGTCGACGACAATCCAGGTCTTCTCCGGGGTCACGACGAATTCATAGTCGAAGGGCGTACCGATGATATGCGGCATGCCTGCCGCGCAAAACACGGTGTGAGTATCCACCAAGGGGTTCGGATAGTTCGCATCGCCCTGGTGCTCCGCCCGCACTAAGTCCACCTGATATCTGGCCTCCCATTCAGGTTTGTAAGGCGGGTGATCCCGTGTGCCCGGCATAAACGACTTGCCGTTTTCGACATCGAGCAAGGCGGGCGAGCCCTTTAACCTCCATATACCGTTCCAATCGGGGAGATTCGAAAACGTCTTGAGACGCGCCGGCGAGTTCGCAGTGGTCTGTCCAACGGCGGATTGGAATAACACGAATGGCAGAATGCCCAGGAGGGCCTTCCCGCAGACCTGTTGAACGATATCCGTGTTCATGTGCTGGCTCCTGTCTTTCTCGGGCCGAAGCCCTCAGCGATCAGCGATCAGCCGTCAGCTCTCATTACCACGGCTGATCGCTGAGAGCTGATCGCTGAGAGCTTCCTTCCGATGCGTGATCGAACTTCTGAAACCGCGGACTAAGGCGTGGGGTCGCCGGTCGGTGAACCTCCAATTCGCGTGCCATCCGCCAGCGTCACAGAGACGAGGGAACCGCCCGACCTTCCATCGCGCAGCGGGTGCGTGACGACGGTGATCTGGTCGCCGGGTTTCAACGCTTTCGGTTTCCAACCCTGTCTGAGGAGGCCGGACGGCGAACTCGCCTCTATGCTCCATTCCACTGCGGTTCCCGAGGCATCCTTGACGATCATCTGGATCCAGGAGTGAGGGTTGAGCCATTGGAATTCCTTAACGACACCGCTTACCGTTATCGTTTTGGACATGTCGAAGGCAGAGAACGAGTGATGCGCGAATACGGGCGTGCCACACAGTAAAACTGTCAGCCCAGCGAGTCCGATCAACCCGAGCCTCTGGTTCATCTTCATATGCCTGACCTCATATCATCATTAGGTTAAGCCAATGCGAATCGTTCGGCAACGCCGCTCGTCGTTATCGAGCTCGGGTGAGGGTGCTACCGCGCCGCAGAGGCCGCTTGTCCGTTGAACACCGCGTCGATCGCCGCTTTAGCGCACTTCTCGCCGTCGGCGCCGGACACGCCCATCGCGCCGATGACTTGGCCATTGACCACGACGGGAAGAGCGCCCGGTTGTGGGAAGTCGCGCATGAAGGTCGGCGCCAGATTCTCGCCGCTCCGGACCATCTTGTTGGTTTCCGAGGTGGCGCGCCGCCAGCGCAACGCCGACTTGGCCTTCAAAAGCGCGGTGTCGATCGCATTCATGGCCGCGCCTTCCATGGCGTGCGACTCGATGAGGTTGCCGCCCCAATCCAGAATCGCCATCGCGACGATCTGCTTGTTTTGCTCGGCCCAGGCGCTACAGGCATCCGCCATGGCGCGCGCACCGGCGCTCGAGATGACCTTCATGTCCCTGGTCATG
>JBGPHB010000063.1:0-10303 GCA_041484155.1 Bryobacteraceae bacterium | reverse complement strand
ATCTGGAATACTCGAGCAATTCACGCACGATGCAGCTTACGGCCCGCTTCCAGTTCTAAGGCAAGGCCGATTCTCGATGGCCGCGACGGGCTCACACCCGCGCGGCCATCGTCTTTTTGAGGCCACGAATGCACACGAATTCACACGCATAAGACTGCTCGTTTCATTCGTGTGCATTCGTGTTCATTCGTGGCCATAAGGAAACTATGAATCCATACGCATCGTTCCTAGGAGAGCAGAACCCTCGTCAAGTAATCGCCGCGACCGCGAAACAACTGGAAGCTCTTTCCGAAAGAATCGGTCGTAAGCGCATTGGGCAAGCGCCCGCCCCCGGGAAGTGGAGCGCCCGCGAGATCCTCTGTCACTTGGCCGATTGCGAACTGACCTTCGCGTTCCGCATCCGGCAAGCGCTCGCTGAGGACCACCACGTCATCCAGCCCTTCGATCAAGACCAGTGGGCGAAAATGTACGCGGCGTACGAGGCCCCCGCGGCCCTCAAAGCGTTTTCCGCGATACGACAATGGAATCTAATCTTGATTGAGGCTGTCCCAGCCGAGGCGCTCTCCAAGCCGGTGACACACCCCGAGCGCGGCACCATGACCTTCAAGACGATCATCGAAACCATGGCCGGTCACGATCTCAACCACCTGCGGCAGCTCGAAGCGATCGCGGCTACTTCCCGGTAAGCTCGTCCGCCAGGGCACCCGCGCCATACAGTTTGCGAAGCGCTTCCGTCATCGCCGCGGTGTGTACCGCGACGGCCCGGTTGGTCTCGCCCTCGTACACGAAATCTCCCACCAGCGATTCGATGTTTCCATCGAAGATGAGCCCGACGATCTGGCCATTCCGATCGATCACGGGTGAGCCAGAATTGCCTCCAATAATGTCGTTCGTGGTGACGAAATTCAGCGGGGTCGAAAGATCGAGATCGTTGCGGCGCTCCAGATAGCGCGGCGCCAGGAAGAACGGGTCTTTGTAATCGAAATCGGCAGCGCGGCCGTACAGGCCGTAAAACGTGGTCTTCGGCGGAGCGATGGTCCCGTTCATGGAATATCCCTTTACTTGCCCGTAGGAAAGACGCAGCGTGAAAGTAGCATCGGGATACGCATTCTTGCCGTACGCCGCAAAGCGCGCCTTGCCGAGTTGCTCCCCGCCTCGCTGCTCCACGCTTTCCACATTATCTTCCACCCACTTGATCCGCTCCCGCCGCATCGGGTCGAGCTTCCGGGCCAGCACGATCATCGAATCGGTTGAGGCCGCCACCGCCGCTTCCCCGCCCTCGATGAGCTGCTTTCGAACCGCCGCATCGGTGAGCTTGGTTCCGTTCACCAATTCCTTCGCCGCGTCCTGCGGACTCTTTCCTCCGAGCACGGTTTGCAGGAACGGATCGGCCTGCGCGGCTTCCGCCAGGTCCAACTGAAGCGCACCGGCGATGCGCGCGATCTCCATGTCGCGATAGATGGGCGCCGGAGAAAACATCCGGAAGCGGAGCGAATCGAGTTGCGCCTCGTGGTAACCGGGCAAGCGTTCTCCATCCGGCTTCTTGATTTCCGCCACGAATTGCACAATCGTCTGCGCCATGCCGGCAAGCTGCGAATCCATGCTGTGATAGAACTGCTCCTTTGCGCGCGTAGCCATTTTTTGCTCAGCCGCCGCAATCTCGTCCCAGGCGCCGCCGTATTTGGTTTTCCATTCAGGGTTGCCCAGGACCAGCGCCTTGAACGCAGCCTCGTCCTTGCGCTTGGCCTCCATGACACGCGGATCGAGCAACCCTTTGTGTCCTCCATCGATCGCCTTTACGGAATTCTCCAGCGAGAAAATTTGCGACCGGGCCTGCTGAGCGTGCTCGGCGCTCGATTCCGAGTAATTCTTCAGGACCTGGATGCGATTCCGCAGAACCTTCAAACTGTTCGGCTGGATCAGATCGCGCTCGAACTCGAGCTGCGCCACCGTATCCATCCGCTGCGTGGATCCGGGATGGCCGGCGACGAACACCAGATCTCCGTCGCCCGAACCCTTGGCGTTCCACTTCAAATAATTGGGACTCTCGACCGGCTTCCCGTTTTCATAGACACGGAACAGCGCCATGTCCAGGTCGTAACGCGGATATGTGAAGTTGTCCGGATCGCCTCCGAAGAAAGCGGTTTGCTCCTCCGGCGCGAACACCAGCCTTACGTCGGTGTACTTTTTGTAGCGGTACAGCCAGTATTCGCCGCCTTGATACAGCGTGATGACGTCGGACCGCAATCCGGTCTTTTTCTGGCTCTCCTCCTCGATGCCGGCGATCGCCTTCTTGCGGGCTGCGAACTCCTCCCCGGCGTTCTTCGCGCCCTTTACCGCCTCCTGGACCCGTGCCGTGACCTCCTCGGTCGACATCAGCACGTTGACCTCGAGATCTGGCGACTTCATCTCTTCGTCCGGCGTGCGGGCGTAGAAGCCGTTCTTGATGTAGTCGTGTTCGGGCGTGGTGTTCTTCTGCAATTGTCCCCGGGCGACGTGATGGTTGGTCAGCACGAGTCCGCGCGGGCTGACGAAAGACCCCGATCCGCCGTCATTCAAGCGTACGGACGCCAGCCGAACGTGATCGAGCCAGTCCTTGGTGAGAGTAAAGTTGTATTTCTGCTGGATGAGCTTGACCGGAGGATTGTCAAACGTCCACATCCCCTCGTCGGCTAACCCGACCGTGGCCCCGCAAAAGATGAGAGCAAACGTAGCGCACAAAGAGTTCATAAACCCGCCCACCTTGACATTAAACCATTGTGGGGCAGCCAGTCATGGCGGCGAGCCCGCCGCCGGGGCGGCGGTTGTTGCGCGCCCCACAAGACAAGCCCGGCGGGGGGGCGGGGCGCCGCCCACCTCCCGGGTTTGTCCCCCGCGCCCAAAACCACCCCCGGGCCGGCCGGCCGGCCCGCCGCCAAGACTGGCTGCCCCACGGAATCTGTCTCTTAGTAGTGCAGCAGTCTGGTATCCTACCTGCTTGAGCAGCACGAGCCTGTTTGCCACTAAATCGCTGGCCGTGCTTCAGGCTGACGCGGACAAAGCGGCTCTGAAGCGAGCTCTCGGCGCCGGACAGTTGATTGCCCTGGGTATCGGTGCGATCATCGGCGCGGGCATTTTCACCCTTACGGGCGTAGCCGCCGCCACCAAAGCCGGTCCCGCGGTCACCATCTC
Organism: Bryobacteraceae bacterium; assembly: GCA_041484155.1. Classification (GTDB taxonomy): domain Bacteria; phylum Acidobacteriota; class Terriglobia; order Bryobacterales; family Bryobacteraceae; genus Palsa-187. The sequence continues at coordinate 7,132 of JBGPHB010000063.1, read as the reverse complement.
ATTCGTGGCCGCCGCCATCGGCTGTGCGTTTGCCGGCATCTGTTACAGCGAGTTCGCCACGATGATCCCCATCGCAGGCAGCGCCTACACCTACGCCTACGCCACCATGGGCGAGCTGATCGCCTGGATCATCGGCTGGGACCTGGTGCTGGAGTACGCGGTCGGCGCCGCAACCGTCTCCATAGGATGGTCGAGTACCCTGGTCAGCGTCCTCCACGATTTCGGCATTACACTGCCATCCTCGTTGATCGCTTCCCCGTGGCAGCCGGTAGTGCTTGCGGACGGAACCTCCGTGACCGGCCTGATCAACCTTCCGGCAGTCGCCATCGTGGTCGGCATCAGCGTGCTGCTGATCCTCGGCATTCAGGAATCGGCAAGAGCCAACGCGTTCATCGTCGTGCTGAAGGTGTCCGTCGTCGTCGGCTTCATTCTCCTGGGCTGGAAATACATCAACTCGGCCAACTACACGCCGTACATCCCGCCGGCCCAAGGAGCGGGCCAGTTTGGATGGGGCGGGATTCTGGCCGGCGCGGGCATGATCTTCTTCGCCTATATTGGATTCGACGCCGTTTCAACCGCCGCCCAGGAGGCCAAGAACCCCCAGCGCGACATGCCGATCGGCATCATCGGATCGCTGGCGGTTTGCACGGTACTCTACATCCTCTACGCCCACGTGTTGACCGGTCTGGTGAGCTACAAGGATCTGAACGTGGCAGCGCCCTTGGCGGTCGCCGTCGACCGGCTGCCTTACCCGGTGATTGGAAAGTTGATGAAGATCGGCTCGCTGCTGGGCTTGACCTCGGTGATGCTGGTGATGCTGCTGGGGCAGAGCCGCGTGTTCTTCTCGATGTCGAAGGACGGCCTGCTGCCCGCGCTTTTTTCCAGGATTCACCCGACCTGCCGCACGCCGTACCTGTCAAACGCCATCCTGATGGTCTTCGTTTGCGTGTTCGCGGGCTTCGCGCCGATCGCGGTGGTGGGCAACATGACCTCCATCGGGACTCTGTTCGCCTTTGTCATCGTCTGCATCGGAATCCTGATCATGCGTAAGACCCAGCCGGACCTGCCCCGGCCGTTCAAGACCCCGTTCGTGCCGGTGCTCCCGATCCTGGGCATCCTGGTGAATCTAGGCCTGATGTCGGGGCTCGGTGTGAGCAACTGGCTGCGGCTGTTTGCCTGGCTCATCATTGGATTGGCGGTGTACTTCGGCTACAGCCGGAAGCACAGCCGCGCGCGGTAATGGCTCCAATTTGAAATTAGCCGCTCTTGACTGGAGCGCGTTGGAATAAGAATCAGTGGCGCGGTTCTAACCCGGGCAGATATAGGTTCGGGCTGAACACCGGATCATCGGCAACCCTCGGTTCGCGAGTACGTTCGCGAATTACCTTGAGGATAGGGGATGCGACATATGCCCTGCCACGCTTTTCTCCATCCGGTATCAGAAGACCATGATCCACCATCAACTTCAGATCTCGACTTGCCAGGGTTTCGGAAATTTGGGCGGCTGATCGATATGTGGCATTCCTCACTCGGTATCCCAGGGTCGCGTCCGACAGGGCGACTAGAGAACGGTCTGGCAAGTTTAGGTCCTTGATCTGGTTTTCAAGCTCATCCCAGATCCTTCGCATCTCTTTACTTCTTCTCAAGAGTATCTTGGCTTGGCGGTAGTGCGCAGTCAAACAGAAGTGCAACCACTTACGCGCATCGTTGTGTGGGGACCAAGTGCCTTTCCCGACGAGAGCCAGAACATCGTAATACGCCTGGGTGTTTCGGCCCAAGTATTCCTCAATACTGGAGAACCAAGGATCGATGATTCCCTCCCTAGCGAGGACTAGTGTTTGAAGGCAACGGGCCATCCGCCCGTTTCCATCCGAGAAAGGATGGATCATTACCAGATTGAGATGGCTCATCGCTGCCCGCACCATGCAAGGTGTTTCCGTGTCTGTGTTGAGTTGCTGTACGAACTCTCTCATTAGGCCGGGAATCAATTCGGCCGCCGGTCCCTCATAGACCCGCTCGCCGGTTTGGTCGTTGCGTACAAAAATTGGACCAGGTCTCCACCGACCTGGGTGTTTGGTCAAATCGTAGCTCAACATCATGAAATGCAGGCTGCGTATCAAGCCATCTGCATAGGAGAAATGAGGATCGTTGGAGAGTTGAAGGACATAAGTCATAGCATCCCGATAACCCATGACCGCCGCCCACGTTTCGCTCGCTGCGTTCAACGGCTCCTCTCCCTCGACAGCGGCTATTGCATCCTCGACGGTAACGTTGTAGCCTTCGATGCTGTTAGAGCCCTGAATTGCCCGTGCGAATGTGTTTCGTCTGAGAACGCCAACCCAGCGCAACCGCGCGGAGATCGCGTAGTTCAGGCTATCCCTAATGCCTAGAATCTCAGCTATGACATTTCTCTCTTGATCGTTCAGCCGAGGCGTCCGATAGAGCATGTGTGATAACCAGTTGCTTTCTGACCTACAGTTATATAATATCTGATATGTAGTCAGAAATAAAGTGCCTTCGCTGGGCATCGCAGATTCGCTCGATGATCAATCCCCAGCGTGCGGAATCCCTCGTTCAGGCTCATCTTGCCTGAGACAAGACTTGGGACCGCATTCGAAATCCATCTGTGTTATAGTCGGAAAGGTCGTCATCGACGGCCAAAGTCCCCCTGGACATTTTATGCCAAAGCTGAAGACCCATAAGGGTGCGGCCAAACGGTTCAAGAAGACGGGCACCGGCAAGATCGTGCGCCGGCATGCGTTCGCTCGTCATATTCTGACTTCGAAGTCGCGCTCCCGGAAGCGCCGGCTGGGCCAGAGTGCGGTGGCTGATCCCGCCAACTCGCCCGAGATTTCGCGCATGCTTCCGTACTAAGCGATCATTCGCTTTAGATATACTTCGTGTGGACAGTGCGCTAGCACGTGCCTGATCCGCCGTTATCCTGAAGGAGAAAACGTGCCGAGAGTAAAACGTGGTACCAAGCGTCGCGCCAGCCGCAAGAAGACGCTCGCCCTGGCCAAGGGCTTCTTTCTCACCAAGAGCAAGCTGCATCGCTCCGCACAGGAGGCCGTGGAGAAGTCGCTGCGCTACGGCTTTGTCGGCCGCCGGAGGAAAAAACGCGATTTCCGGTCGCTGTGGATCGTGCGCATCGGCGCAGCCTGCCGTCAGGCTGAGATATCCTATAGCCGGTTCATGAGCGGCCTCAAGAAGGCCCAAGTGGACCTGAACCGCAAAATCCTCGCCGATATGGCGATGAACGATGCGGCGGCGTTTGGCGCGCTCGTGAATCAAGCCAAGGCCGCGCTCGAGAAGGCATGATATGGCCGCCCCGATTCCTGAAGAAGACTCGCTTGCCGGTCTCGAGGAACGGATCCGCCGCACTGTAGAGCTGGTGAACGCCCTGCGCGCCGAACGCGATGCCGCGGTCGCCGCGTTGTCGGAAGTTCAGCAGCTCCGCCGTGAGAACGAAGACTTGCGGGGCGAGCGTAAACAGGTTCGCACCCGTATCCAAAAACTGCTCGGACAAATGGATCTGCTCAGCGGATCGTAAGGCCCCGATGGACTCTGCGGCGGAGCGCAAAAGCGTACGCGTCACGATCTTCAACCAGAGCTATACTCTGGTGGCGACCGACGAGCCGGGCGAGGTGGAAACGCTGGCGCACGCGGTCGACGAGTTGATGACGGATATCGCGCATCGCGCTGGCAACGTGGACGCGAATCGCATCGCGGTGCTCGCCTGTCTGCACCTGGCCGACCGTCTGCGTGCCATGGAGCGCGAGCTCTTCGAGATCAGGGCCCGCGTCGACCAGAAAACCCGCCAGTTCTCGATGCTGTTGGACAAAGCGATCGAGTAGACTCCAACCGACCTGGTGACTGGGACGTGGCGCGAGTCTCTACATTTCTGAACAGAACCCCGCCCTAACGGGCAGGGCTTTTCGTGGGTTTACAATACCCCGCACGCCCTGCCCGTCAGAGAAATGTAGAAACGCCAAGCCCCGCCCGTTAGGGCGGGGTTTTCCTCCACGCGAACAGGTATCGAAAAAACCCGCGCTGATGGTCAGCGCGGGTCGATGAGGGAGAGCGAATCGAGACGCTGGTTAGTTAGGTCTTGGTAGCGCGCTTCCGGCGGGAAATCAAGCCGATGCCGACCAGTCCGGCGCCCATCATTCCCAGGGTTGCCGGCTCAGGGACTCCGGCCGGGCCGCTCGTCGATATGCCGTTGATGGCCAGATCGAGCTGGGACGCACCGTTGATTTTCACCTCAAAGGTTGAAACGTTGGCAAAGTCGGCGCCGCCGCCAGAGATGGGAGCAAACCCTGAGAACAGCGTGCTGTAGGTGTGGAAGGCGCTATCGTTGCTCAGGAGGTAGGTGGCCTCGGACTGCGCGGTCCCGAGTCCACTGAAGACGTCGACCGTCACCGTGACGGCGTGATCCGATTCGATGCCCAAGTCTAATTGGTTATTGGCCCCTCCATTGGTCAGGTCGGCGCCGAGAAGGAACGCAGGCGTGCCTGAGGTGCCGTTCGTGCCATCGTAGAAAAAGATAAGATTGGCGATACTGCCGGTTTGGTTGTGGAAGTCCAACTCGTTCACGATGGGGCTGTTGACGTCCATCGAATCGGTCGACCCCGGTGCGCCCGTGGTTTGAGTAATCGAAGCGTACCGAAATCCACCGAGCATGGCGCCTAGAACATTATTGCTATCGAAGGTTCCAGGCGGGACTAGCAAGTGTTGCGTATCGCCGAACTGGTCGATGAGCAGGATGGTCGCGCGAGCGCTTGTCGCGCTCATCAGCACGGCCATACCCAGCATCGCGACAGTCCGGCGCGGGTTCGGAATGTTCATGATCTGTGCCTCCGTTTAGGTGTATTGCAAACTACAGGCTCTATAGTACTAGAGGTACCATACACTGTCAAGATAATTTGCGCATTAGTACTAGTACTATATCGGCATATGGCCCAGTACCGACCCAGAGATCGAGGCGTTAGGTGTGGCTCGTTCGCTACACTAGAGTAGTTGACACCTGTGGAAATTCTCATTTCTCCAACCTTGCAACGGATTCCCTGGGTCGAACACGGTTTCGGCACTCGCCAGGCTCCCTTGTCTCAGGACGGGATGGCGGGTCTAGAACAGGTTCATTCCGCCGTGGCACTGGTGGCGGATCGGCCCCAGGGAAGTGTCGGGATAGGGGACGCATTGATTACGAATCGGCCCGGCGTCTCGGTCTCGATCCGATCCGCGGACTGCTTCCCGATTCTCCTGGCGGACGCGCGAGGGCAAATTGTCGCGGCTATACACGCCGGCTGGCGCGGAACGGCTGCGCGAATTGCTGGTGAGGTTTTGGGAAAGATGGCCGCCCAATTCGGTACGTCGTCCCGCGACGTGTACGCCGCCATCGGCCCCGGTATCGGAGCGTGTTGTTACCAGGTAGGCGAGGAAGTAGCGCGCCAGTTCGGGCTCGATGGCGCCGGGCGCATCGACCTGGCCGAAGCCAACCGCGTTCAGTTAATCGAGGCCGGTGTGCCGGAAGAACGAATCGAGGTACTGAACGCGTGCACCTGTTGCGACCGGAAGCGCTTCCACTCCTATCGCCGCGACCAGCTACAGGCCGGCCGGATGATCTCCTACATCCGCATCGCAAGAAGAATCTTCGATTGAAAACTCCAAGGGCGCGGTACCCGTGGGTGCCCGCGCCCCGGAGGAGACCATGAAGAGACGAATTACGCTGCGCTCACCAAGAGGTCGTCGAAGGTCTCCGAGCCGTCGCCATTCTGGTTGCGATCGGCAATTTCCTGGCACTGGATGCAGAACGCCGTCCACGGCACTGCCGCGAGGCGCTTTGGACTGATGTCTTCTTCGCAGTGCAGGCACACTCCAAAGGTGCCTTCATCAATGCGGCGCAGTGCCGCGCGCACGTTCCGAAGCAGATTCGATTCACGGTCCAGGTTGCGGATGGCCAGCTCCCGCTCGGCAGCGTGCTGCACTTCATCGAGCGCATCCGGACTTTTTTCGATAGCAATTCCCTCGCGGTTCCGCACAAACTGGGACAGCTCTGCCTGCTTGGCCTCCAATATATTTTTGAACTTCGTCAACTCACTCTTTGTCATGGCTCCCTTCTCCTGTCTCTTTCTCTTTTCTTCTTTTTTCTTTGCGTCTCTCTCTCATTTTTTCATCGGTCCATCGCGTCACATCGTTAGACGCGACGTGATGCGAAAAGGTTCAACTGTTCAATCCGTTTTTGAAACCGTGATCGCAAACGCTGCGGTTGCTTGACCTGCCGCGCGGAGGCTGCCGAAGCTGCACTGGCCAGGTGCGCTCGACCCACTGTTTCCGAATGTGCTCGTCCAGCATAACATAACTCCCCCGTGAGTGCAAGCAATTTCGCTGCCAATCTTAAGGCGCCGCTCCTGTCCAGCCCGGCCCGCCAGAGTCCCTATTCAAATGTCGAAAGCTCTTATCGGCCCCCCACCTCAAAACCATTACGCCTCTGTTCAGGTCTGCCGATTCCACGCTTCCACTTGAGACGCCCCAAACGACGCTGGGTTTCACCGCTCGCTGACGTATACTGTCTGGTGACCCGGTAAAATTTCTCATTGTTTTCATCAGCCGTGACAGATCTTACCACACGCTTTCTCGCCGGCACGTTGTGCTGCCTGTTTATGCTACTAGGCATTGGACTTATTCCCTACGTCGGCGTTCAGAACGACGAGGCGCTGTTCGCAAACCCCATGTATCTGCTGAGTTCAAAGGACTTTTCCGTAACCGTGTTTCATCATCAAATCGTCCTGATGGTGATGAGCTATATTGGGACGCTCAAAACTCTGCTGTACATCCCCATCATTGCGGTATTTGGCGTCAGCGTCTGGTCCCTGCGGCTTCCAATGGTTCTCGCGGGGGCGCTAACAGTCTGGATTTTCTTTCACTTGACTCAACGAGCCGCAGGCCGGCCCACAGCCATCCTTGCGGCCGCTTTGCTCGCGACCGACCCGGTGTTCCTCGCGACGAACACGATCGACTGGGGTCCCGTCGCCCTCGAACATCTTTTGCTTGTGACTGGCTGTTTCTTCTTCGTCCGTTTCGGACAGGCCAACCGGCGGCGTGATCTTGCCTGGGGTTCTTTCTTTCTGGGGTT
>JBGPHB010000062.1:0-10379 GCA_041484155.1 Bryobacteraceae bacterium | reverse complement strand
TGCGCACGCCACCGAGTTTCTGGATGAAGTCCGGCGCGCACGGCTGCGGATCGCGGAGGTACCGGTGGCCATTCGCTATACCGAGTATTCGCGCGCCAAGGGTCAACGCGCGTCGAACAGCCTGAACATCCTCATCGATCTGTTATTGCGGAAAGTGCTTTAAATGGTTCCCATCCAGGCGATTCTGATCACCCTGATCGTACTGATCGGCGGGGTGTATCTCATCACGGTCTCTTCGCGGCTGGTCTCCCGGCTGGTGAACCTCGCGTTGATTGGTCTGGGTGTGCTCTTCGTCGTCAGCCCGGAGCTGACCACGCGTGTGGCCCACAGCGTCGGCGTCGGACGTGGAGCCGACTTGTTGTTGTACCTGCTGTGCCTGGTCACCGTCAGCCTGTTCTTGCGGCTGTATCGCAAGAACCGCACGCTGGAGGAGAAACTGACTCAGGTGGTTCGGCAGGTGGCGCTGCTGGGCGCCTCGCAACCCGGAGACAAGAGTTGAGAGAAGTAGCCGTCGCGCCGGAGGTTCGAGCCGAACCAACACAGGAAGCCGTACCTTTCCGCAGTCTGCGCTGGCCCGTCCTGGGCCTATGTGTGTTAGCGATTCTGATCGGGTGGTTGCCGCGCCTGTTCTGGGGTTTCTGGACGGACGAAGCGGGGACCTTCTGGATGGTTTGCGAGGGTTGGCGGGCGGCGATTGAGCGTAGCGGGCACTGGGCAGGCCAATCCATCCTGTACGGGATCATCGAGTCGTTGTTTGTGTCCAAGGGGTCCTGGCAGGAGCCCCTTCTCCGCATTCCATCCGTGCTGGCGGTCGCTTTCGCGGCGTGGCAGTTGAAGCGAATTGCGGAGTTGCTGATGGGCCGGGACGCGGGATGGCTGGCGCTGGCGCCCTTGGTCTGCGCACCCGACATCCTGGTATTCAGCACGTCAGCGCGTCCTTATCCGCTGGCCCTCGCGGCTTCGCTCGCATCCTTCCGCTATTTGCTCCAATGGCGGGAATCCGAAGACAAGTGGACGGCGGCGAAATACCTGGCCGCGTCGGTACTCACGCTGCATTTCCACTATCTGTTCGGATTCGTGTTTGTGATCCAAGCTGCATATTTGGTGTTCTGCTGGCTGTGCGGCAGGAGCGTGCGCCTCTGGCTGCCCTTGACCGCGGCGGTGGTGCTTCCGTTGAGCATGCTGCCGCTGGCCGGGTCTTTGAGCTTCACCGCGAAGCACTCGGCCAACTTCGCACATGCGGTGCGGCCAACCATCGGTCAACTGCTGCAATTGTGTTTTCCTCCGGCATTGCTGCTGGCAACCGCACTGGGCGGCGTACTGCTGCTGGTCTCGGCGAGAAATCTGAAGTGGCGGCCTATGCGCTTGCGGCCGGAATCCATTTTCCTCATTCTGTCCTGGATGATGCTTGGACCCATCGCGTTTTTCCTGGCCGCCCGGCTGACTTCCCAGAGCGTATTTGCGTCTAGATACCTGCTGTTCGCTCTCCCTGCCTTCGTCCTGCTGATGGTCTGGCTCCTGTCGGGTTTGAATCGGCCGGAATCGCAACTACTGGTCCTGGTGGCGGTTCTCGCCGCCACCGTGCTCCACCCGGGTATGCTGATGCAGGTCTTCCGCGAGTCGCCGTCGAGCTGGCGGGCGCCTTTGCGGGTCGTGGCAAACGAGTCAAGAGGAGAGGCGCCGCCGGTGTTCGTCACCAGCGGAATGGTGGATTCGGGCAGCGTGAACTGGAAGGAACACGATCCGCGGACGAGTTATCTGTTCGCGGCCTTGACCGCGTACCCGATTCCGAATCGAATGATTCCCCTGCCGTACCAGTTCGGCGAGGACGTCCAGGAGTTCATCCGACAGACCATATCTTCTGACGAAACCGCAGGCCGTGGCTGCTTTCTCCTAGCCGCTTCTGATTCTCCGCTGGGGTCGTGGATGTCGGGCTATATGCGGCAGCGCGGATTCCGCGCGGAAGTTCATGCGGTAAACGACTATGTCGTGATCCAGTTCCGCCGGGAGCGAGATCTGCCGTGAATCAACCCTGCATTTGCTGTGGGAGTCTTGCCCTTCGTCCCGCCTACGCCGCGCGGTCCTTCGGCATCACTCGTTGTTCCTCCTGCGGCTTGGGCCGGACGATTCTTGAAAAGGATTTCGATTTCGAGAAATACTACACGGAGGATTACTTTCAGGGCGCAGTGGAAGACGGTTATGCCGACTACGCTGGTAGCGAGGAGATCCTGCGGCTGGAGTTTCGCGGAACCTTGGAACACCAGCTCGCGGCCGGCTGCCGGAAAGGCGTGCTTCTGGAATTCGGATGTGCCTACGGATTCTTCCTGATGGAAGCGGCCCCATTTTTCGAGCGGGTGGAAGGCATCGAGCTATCGGCGGATGCAGTGCGATTTTGTCAGTCGCGGGCGTTGAACGTGGTGCGCGGCATGGTGGACCAATCGACTCTTCGCGGGCCGTACGATGTTGCCGTCGGCCTGGACGTGATCGAGCATGTGCCGGAGCCGCACGAAACGGTGAAACGGATCGCGGAACGCTTGAACCCCGGCGGCTTGCTCCTGATGACCACGGGCGACTGGGGATCCTTGCTGGCGCGTGTGATGGGTCCGAAGTGGCGATTGATGACCCCGCCGCAACACCTATCCTTCTTCACTCCGCGATCCATGCGACTCATGCTGGAGGCCGCGGGGTTGCGCGTGCTCGAACTGTCGCATCCCTGGAAACGTGTGCCCTTGTCGTTGATCGCCTACCAGTTGCAGCGTTTGGCTGGGCTGAAGCCTCGCAAGCTTGCAGCCTTGAACTCCTGGAGTGTTCCGCTCAATCTGTGGGACGCCATGCGGGTGATCGCCGTAAAGTAAGAGCGTTCGGCTTTCATCTGCCTCGTGAGCGACGCTCGAACTCCCACGCCGTGGAAACGATGTCCCGGATGTTCGTGTGTTTCGCGGTCCAGCCGAGCACCTTCTGAATCTTGGCGGCATTGGCGACGAGCACCGGGGCGTCGCCGGCGCGCCTTGGGCCGATGACGTAAGGAACCCTCTTGCCGACCACCTCCTCCACGCTTCGCAACACTTCCAAGACGGAGTAACCCGTTCCAGTGCCCACATTGAACGCATCGGAAGCGCCGCCGCCGAGCAGGGATTGCAGGGCCAGGACGTGGGCCGCGGCAAGATCCACGACGTGGATGTAGTCGCGGACGCAAGTCCCGTCCGGTGTGGCGAAATCGTCGCCGAAGACAGTCATCGGATTCCCCGTGACGGCCGCGCGCAGTAGCAATGGAATCAGATGCGTCTCCGGATCGTGTTCCTCGCCGAGGCCCGCTTCCGAATCGGCCCCACACGCGTTGAAGTAGCGCAAGCTGACGCTGCGTAGCCCGCTGCATTGGTCCAGCCATCCGAGCATCTTTTCCACCAAGGCCTTCGATTCTCCGTACGGACTCAACGGGGCAAAGGGGGTGTCCTCGGCAATCGGAACGGTTGCCGGCTGCCCGTACACGGCGCAGGAGGAGGAAAATACCAGGCGCCGCAAGCTGGCGCGGGACATGGCGTCCAGCAGGGATATCGTTCCGGCAACGTTGTTGCGGAAATACAGTTCCGGTTTGGACGTGGATTCCCCGACGTAGGCGTAGGCGGCAAAGTGAATCACTGCGTCAAAACGCTCTTCAGTCATCAATCCCGTGAGGAATTGGGTATCCGCCAGCGGGCGGACATGCAGGCGCCGGGAATCCACGTTGTGCCTGTGTCCGCGGGAGAGATCATCCACCACAGCCACATCGACGCCGCGCGAGAGCAGCGCATGTACTACGTGGGAGCCGATGTAGCCCGCGCCGCCGGTAACCAGAACTTTCGCCATAGGATTCAGCATTACATATCGGGATAGTCGGCCCGCCTCCCAGACGATGCAAAAGGCAGGCCGGGGCCTGCGTTACATTGGAAGCAGGTGCCGTCCCGTATCCGGACCATACTGGTTTTCTTAATACTGCTGGTCCCATCGGCTCAGTTTGCCTGGCGAAACCGGCAGATGCCGCAGTTCGGATATTTGCACGACGACGGGCTGTTGTTCGTAACGGCCAAGAGCATTGCTGCCGGCAGTTACCGCATTCAGAGCTTGCCCGAAAACCTGCTTCAAACCAAGTTCCCACCGCTCTATCCACTGTATTTGTCAGTCGTGTGGAGGATCAATCCGCACTTTCCGGACAACCTCAAAGTCGCCACGCTCTTCAGTTGGCTGGTGCTGGCGATCTATCTCGCGCTCGCCTGGGCGTATTATCGCCGCGCCGGCCTCACGGAACGCAGGACCTGGCTATTGGTGGCGCTGCTGGGAGTGAATCCGTACTTGACCCTATTCGGCTCCATCATGTTTTCCGACGTGTTCTTCACGTGTTGGTTACTGGCGACGCTGCTGGTAGCATCTCGCGATGGTACGCGCATGGCGATGATAGCCGGAGTACTGGCGGGCTGCGCGTACTTGTCCCGAACTGCCGGGATCGCGCTTCTGGTTTCTGTTCCGGCATGGATGGCCTGGAAGCGAGAATGGCGCCGGAGCGCCGCCTTCCTGGCTGCAATGTTGCCGGCAGTGATCGGATGGACGCTGTGGACGCGTATGCATGTTGGTCAGGCCGGCGACTCCACTTTGGCCTACTACACCGACTATATCGGTTATCTCCCCCACCTTCGGTTCGCCGATCTGGCCGTAGTTTTGTGGAAGAACCTCGATCAGGTGCTCTACTCGATGGGATCGATGGTGCTGCCCAAGGTGATCGACTTCCTTCCGATGAAAATTCTGGCCCAGGTTATCGCGGTAGCCATGATCACCGGAACGATGAGGTTGGTATGGCGCGGAGTCGCGGTGGGCTACGCGCTTTTTGCGCTGGTTTCCATCGGAATCCTGCTGGTTTGGAATTTCCCTTCGACGGAACGAAGTTTTGTGCCGCTGTACCCGCTGCTGTTGGCCGGACTGGCCACGGAAATCGAGCACGTCGTTGGAATGCTCAGGGCCGCCTTCCGCCACAAGGATTTCGGTCAGCGCGCCGTCGCAGGAATGCTCTCCGCCGGAGTGGTGGCGGTATTCGGCGCGGCGATCGTTCTCCAGCTCTACATGACGCTGGCCTACCTCCAGGGAATGGCCGAAGAAAAGGCTGCCAAACTCCGCGATCTGCGCACTGCCTACACGTGGATTTCGGAGAACCTGCCGGCTTCGGCGACGCTGCTTTCCTACGACGATCCCCTGCTGTACCTCTACACCGGCCGGCGTGGCAACTATCTGCCGCTGAATCCGCGGTGGTGGTACACCGAGGACCATGCGTCCATTCGGGGGGCCTATCGAAATCTGCCGGCTTATTGCCGCAGCCGCGGCCTCGAGTATGTGTACTTCACGTCGGAGGACGCGGGTCGCGAGACTGGCGATGAAGATCGCCACGAAATTCAGCGAGTGGTGCGTGAAAACCCCGAGCTCCTGCCCATTTTTCAGGCGGGTATCGGGACGCTCTACAAGCTCGGGCCGCCGCGGCCTTGATCGATTGGTAACCCCGCCCTGACGGGCGGGGCTTGTCGCGGGTGTGCAGCCCGCACCGTCCGTCAAACCCACCCTTCAACGCTGCCTGCAAGCCCCGCCCGTCAGGGCGGGGTTCCCTCTCCACGCCAGGGCCCGCGTTGCGGCGTGCTACGATGGCTTCGACTGTCGTCCGGAGGCGCATCCGCAACTGATGAGCGAAGTTCTTTCCAGCGCTTACCTCGAAGAAGCCGGCGCGGAAGTTTGCAAGTATCCTCTGTCCGATGACCGGGTCTGCCACATCGGGCGTGGCGAGAACAGCACCATCGTCCTGGACGACGAACGGGCCTCGCGCAATCACGTGATCTTGCAACGCTCCGATTCGGGCGCGTTTTATCTCACCGATCTCGGCAGCACGAATGGCACACTGGTGAATGGCGTCCGGGTCAGCGCGCCAGTGGTTCTTCGCCACGGCGACCGCATCCAGATCGGCGACCACGAACTCACCTTCCATCAGGAAAGCGTATCGCTGCCCGAGCCGGAAGGCGTTCCGCAAAAGGCCACCACCGTGGCGATCGCGCTGAAAACGATTACCGTGGTCGTAGTCGATATCCGGGATTTCACCGTTCTGGCGCAGCGCGTCGGATCCGACAAACTGGGTGAAGTGGCTGGAACACTGTTCCGGCAGGGCGGGGAAGTCTTGCGGGAACGCGGAGCCTGGGCTCAGAAGTACATTGGGGACGCGGTGATGGCCATTTGGGTCCATACCAGTAAGCGTCCCAAAGTCGAGGAGTTCATCGGGGTCTTCGATGCGCTGTCCAGGCTGCACGCTATCGCAGCCCAGCTTCACCTCCAGTTCGGACTGGATGCGCCGATCCGTATCGGCGCCGGCGTGAATACCGGTGAGGCGTCGACCGGCAACTTCGGTAGCATTGCAGCCTCCGACTATACCGCTCTCGGAGACGTGGTCAATAAGGCTTTTCGCCTAGAATCGGCTACGAAGCAAGCCGGATGCGACCTCCTGCTCGGCAGCGATACCTACGAGTTTCTGTCGCGAGTCCCGGACGCCGTTCCGCTGTTCCATTCCTGCGTGGTCAACCTCAAGGGCTATGCTGAACCCGCCACTGCTCATGCAGCGCAGTTGACGTCCATCCCGGCTCTTCTCGGGGCGCTTCAGAAGAGCCGGGCCATTCTAGGCACCCCCACCATTCCCTTCGGCCCCAAACGGCAATGAGGGGGTGTACAATGTCAGCAATCGACGATGCAGGAACGGAACGGACGTAAAGAGTGTAGGTGGTTCATCCGATTGTAGGGAGGGAGATTTATGCGCCGATTTTTGTTGATTTCCGCAGTGTTCGCTGTCGCGCTTCAGGCTCAGGATAAGAAGCGCATCGCGGTGATGAATTTTGACTACGGCACCGTTTCGGGCGTGGTCGCCAGCATCTTTGGCTCCAACGTCGACGTGGGCAAAGGCATCGCCGATATGCTGGTGGACCGTCTGGTTAACGACGGCAAGTTTTCGGTGATCGAGCGCAAGGCGCTCGACAAGCTGCTGGCCGAGCAGAATTTTTCCAACAGCGACCGGGCCGATCCCTCGAGCGCCGCCAAAATCGGCAAGCTCCTGGGCGTGCAGGCGATCATCGTCGGCTCCATCACGCAGTTCGGGCGCGACGACAAGAACACCAAAATCGGCGCCGGCGGGTTCGGCGGAGGGCGCTTTGGCATTGGCGGCATCGGCAAGAAAGAATCCAAGGCGGTGGTACAGATTACCGCGCGCCTGGTGGACGTGAATACCGGAGAGATTCTGGTTTCCGCGCAAGGTCTTGGGGAGTCGAAGCGCGGTGGCACGTCGCTGATCGGCGCCGGAGGAGGAGGAGGCAGCGGCGGCGGAGCGGGCTACGACATGTCGAGCTCGAATTTCGGCGCCACCATCCTGGGCGAGGCCACCAACGAGGCGGTAACCTCGGCCGCCGCCAAACTGAATGAAGCGTCCGGGAAGATGCCAACCGTGGTGATCGCCGTGGACGGACTGGTCGCCGATGTCAGCGGCAATTCACTGGTGCTGAACGTGGGTTCCAGCGTCGGCTTGAAGATTGGCGACCATCTGCAAGTGACCCGCACGGGCCGGGAGATCAAGGATCCCGCCACTGGCAAAGTGCTCCGCCGCACCGACACGCCCCTGGGCGAAGTGGTCCTTTCCGAAGTGGACGCACAGTCGTCCGTCGGCAATTACAGCGGCCCTCCCGGCGTCAAGGTCGGCGATCACGTAGTTAAGAAGTAAGTGAGGTTCCCATGAACATCGGCGATCGCGCCGGCGATTACGAGGTCGTGGCGATCCTCGGAGCGGGCGGGATGGGCCAGGTTTGCAAGGTCCGCAACGTCCTTTCCGAACGCATCGAGGCGATGAAGGTTCTGCATCCGAACCTCGAGGGCGATCCCGATCTGGCGGATCGCTTTCTACGCGAGATCAAGGTTCAGGCGACACTCGACCATCCGAATATCGCCAAACTGCACACCGCGTTCCGGCACGACAATCAGCTCGTGATGGTGATGGAGTTTGTGGACGGCGAGTCGATCGAGAAGCTTCTGGCAACCGGCCCGCTTAGCGTCGACGATGCGATTCGCTATACCGGGCAGGTGCTCGACGCGCTAGCCTATGCGCACGCCCGCGGCGTGATCCATCGTGACATCAAGCCCGCCAACATCATGCGCACCGCGCCCGGCGCAGTCAAGCTGCTGGACTTTGGCATCGCTCGCCTGAAGGACGACAGCCGGCTTACGCAAACCGGCCGCGCCGTGGGGACGCTGGCTTATATGTCCCCGGAACAGATCCGCGGCGGAACCCCGGACTCGCGTTCGGATCTCTACGCGTTGGGCGTGACCCTCTACGAGATGGTCACCGGACGCCGTCCGTTCGTGGCGGACAGCGATTACGCGATCATGTCAGCGCACTTGGAGAAGACGCCGTCCGCTCCGATCGAGATTGTGCCCGGCTTGCCTGGCGGGCTGAGCGACATCATCCTGATCGCGATGGCGAAGGACTCGGCTGCGCGCTTTCAAACCGCCGAGGCGATGCACGCCGCACTGAGGAATCTGGGAGCCCCGACCGTCTCCAGCACGCCGGCCGTCACGCGTACGATGATTACGCCGATCATGGCGCCACCGCCGCTACCGGTCGCGGCCGCCCCGCCGCCGGCGCCTCTTCCGCTGCCGCCCGCGCCGGCGAAGTCACGGAGAGGACTCTATATGGCGCTCGGTTCGTTGGCCACGCTCTGTGTCCTGGCTTTCGCGATTATCGAAGGGCCCAAATACCTGCGCGTGGGCGCGTCCCCATCGACGCCGAGCCCGAGCCCCGCGGTATCCACCGCTCCCAAGCCGGCGCCCGTGGTTGTACCCGCACCGGCGCTGGCTCCAACTCCGGCTCCTCCCGTGGAAACGGTGCAGACGCCGCCGGCAAATCCGGCTCCCGCGTTGCGCCCGGCTCCGGTTCAAGAAGTTCGCCAGAAGAGCATCCCGCTGAACACTCCGGCGCCCGAATCACCTCCTCAACAGCCGCCTCCTCAGCCGCCGCCGCGGGCGCAAGCGCAGTCGCCCGATCGCGCGCAACTGAACGAGTTGCGTGAGCAATACAACAATCTGTCCATCCGCGCCGGATCGGCCAAGAGCGGCTTGCAATCCATCGAGCAGCAGATGCAGCGCCAGGGTCTGGGTCTCCGCGGCGACATGAAGGAAGCCCAACTCCGTGTGGAGTACCAGATGCACGAAGCCATGGAATCCATCCGCAGCGGCGACATAGAGGGCGCCAAACAACATCTCGAGATGGCCGATCGGGCGCTCGATACGATCACCAAATTCCTGGGCCGGTAGCCCGTCTTATAAGGTGTTTCCCCGAGCGACTTTCTGAGTCCCCCGCTTTATTCTGGGGACATGCCCGTGCTCTTTTCGCTGCTGCTTCTAGCCCTGACTGTAAAGGAAGATCGCACTCCTTTGCGGGACGGTTGCGCTGGTGATGCGGAGCTGGTGGGGACCCTCCCCGCCGGTTCACAGCTCACCATCCGCTACGCCCTATCCGGCGAGAGCACTCCGTGTTACAAAGTTGCGGTTCAAGCCGGCGGCAAGGCAGTGGAAGGGTTCTTGCCAGCGAGCGCCATCGACGGTCTGGACGATTTCGAGAAGGGCCGCCGCGATGCGGCTTGGCTCGACACCACGCAACTCATTGGCGCCGCGCTACGTTCCACACCGGCTCTGCATTCGGCGAAGGCCGGTCAAGGACTGGTGGACACGGCCGCGCAACTCATCGAGACCAGCCAGCCGGCCAAAGCTCTCGAGTTGCTCGAACCGGAGATGCGGAAACGGAAGGACCCGGTGCTGCTCGCTTTGGCTGGCGTCGCGGCATGGAAGGCCGACGACAGCCGCCGGGCGCTGGAGTACTGGCGTGGCTCGCTCGAGATTCAACCCAACCCGGGGATCGAGAATCTGTATCGCCGCGTGGAGCGCGAAACCAAGGGCGACCAGAGCACGGATAAAGTTTACGGGCTTCGCGTCGTGCTGCGATACGAGAATGCCACGGTACCGGTCGAAACCGCCCGCCAGATGGTGTCCGTGCTGGATGAGGAGTTCGGCCGCATCTCGGCGCAATTGGGATGCAATGCCGAGGAGCGGATCGTCGCCATCGTGCAAAGCCGCGACGCGTATCGCAAGACCACCGATGCGGCGGAGTGGAACGGAGGGCAATACGACGGGCGCATCCGCGTCCCGGTCTTCAATGGTCAGGGAATGGATCCCGCGATGCGGCGGGCGCTGGCGCATGAGACCACACACGCTTGTCTCTCCATGCTGGGGCGCTGGCCGGCCTGGCTTCAGGAGGGCCTGGCGCAGAAGCTCTCCGGCGACAC
>JBGPHB010000061.1:0-10392 GCA_041484155.1 Bryobacteraceae bacterium | reverse complement strand
GGAATCGCTCGAACAGCAGTTCCATGCTGACCGGATCCACTGCCGTGATGCCCAGCGAATAGCACACCGCGCTATTGGCTGCCGAGCCGCGCCCCTGCACCAGAATCCCTTCGTTGCGGCAGAACTGCACCAGATCCCAGACGATCAGGAAGTAGCCGGCCAAGTCCAGTTTTTCAATCAGCGCGAGTTCGCGCTCGATCTGGCGGCGGGCCTTATCGTGATAGGGGCGATAGCGCCGGCGCGCGCCTTCGTCGGTGCGTTTGCGCAGAAACGAACTCATGGTTTCACCGGGCGGCACCGGGTATTTCGGAAACTCGTAACCAAGGCCGGCCAGCGTAAAGTCGAGCCGTTCGGATAGCTCGACCGTTTCTTCCACGGCTTCCGGGACGTCTGAAAACAGCAGCGCCATCGCGCGGGGGGATTTCAAATGCCGCTCGGCGTTGCGCGCCAGCAATTGGCCGGCTTCCATGACGGTGGTCTTGTGGTGGACGGCGGTGAGCGCGTCAAACAACTCACGCTCTTCAACAGTCGCGTGGCGGACGCCGTTGGTGGCGAGCAGGGGGAGTTTCAGCGAGCGCGCCAATTCCACTACAGACTGATTGCGGGCTTCCTCGTCGCGATGGAAGTGACGCTGGAGCTCGGCGTAGACGTTACGCCGGCCGAAAATCCGGATGAGCTTTTCGAACCTTGTGCCAGTGGGAATCCCTTCGCCGGTCAGGCACACCAGCCCTTCAGAGTAACGCTCGAATTCTTCCTGGGAGGCGGCGGCTTCGCCCTTCGGCGCGCGAAGCTTCATGGAGGTGATCAGGCGGCACAGGTTCTGGTAGCCGGTGCGATTTTCCACCAGCAGAGGATAACGATCGCCATCGGCTCCGGTGATCTCGGCGCCGATGTGCGCACTTGCGCCCAGCTTCTTCGCCGCCATATAGAAGCGCGGCGCGCCGCAGAGATTATCGCGATCCATCAGCGCCATGGCGGCGTGGCCCAGGTCGGCGCACCGCTGGATGAGATCCTCGGGCAGAGAGGCGGCTTCGAGGAAACTGAAGGCGGAGCGGGTGTGGAAATCGACGAACATTGAAGCTGCATTTCACGCAAAGACGCAAAGGCGCAAAGAAGACCTGGGTTTGTTTTCTTTGCGTTCTTTGCGTCTTTGCGTCTTTGCGTGAAATCTTTGGACGCTAATCATAGGCCCCCTCCAAAAACCACTCGGCGTCGCGATAGATCCGGTAAAGCGCACCATCTGTCAGGGCTAGGTCCCATTCGTCGCGGTTCCACGCATCCGGACGCCACCAGTCGCCGCTGGTGCGCCAGGGGCCGGCGATTTTCACGATTTCTCCACGGCACACGCGAGTCCACAGCTTTTTCGGGATGCCGGCTTCGGTTTCGACGCGCGCGGCGAGCGGTGGGCGGAAATAACGGAAGGCCAGCCGCGATTCGGCGGGGCCCCAGCCCGGGCGGTGCGTATTTTGGAGCCGCGGATGGAGCACGTTCTCCACGCCGACCAAGCCGCGAATTTTTCCGAGCGTCAGTTCGAGTTTCTCGGGCTCCGGTGCGGCGGGAATGAACAGACCGTGCTGCACGCGGCGCGGCTCCACCGGCAGGATCGTGAGCGTCACTCGCTCGACTGGTTGGTCCAGGGGATGAGCTTCTAGATCGTGTTCGACGAGTCGCAGCAAAAACTTGACGTCGCGGGTGGGAAATGGAAGACGCAGGATCCGCTCCGTGCGATTCAACACCAGCCGCAAAGCGCCGGCGGCGAGCGATTGGGCATCGAGACGAGCACACAGATCGTTCAAGAACCGCGCGATCAGGAACAGCAGCGGCTCACGCAATTCCAACGGGTAATCCAGCTCGACGGATTCTTCATAGGCCGATTCGGGGATCCTGGGCTTGAGCGGACGATCGACGGCGCCGCGCGCCAGCTTCTGGAACCAGAGGCCGCGCGCGCCGAGCCGCTCGGCTATGCCGTTTTCGGGCAGGCGGGCAAGATCCGCTAGGGAATGAATTCCCCACAGGTCCAGCGTCTGAAAAATTTCAGGATCGGGCGGGAGCGCGTCAACCGGCAGCACGCCCAGAATCCTGGCTTCATCGCCGGGGGGGAGAAAGGTGAAGCCGGGAAAATTGCGCGCGGCCAGAACCGCGGCTTCGATGGTCGCCGCCACCGCAGCCCGGGGAATCCGCGACACGGCGGCCATCTGGCGCGGCGTGATCGAGAAGACGGCCGTCCGCTCATCGATCATCTCCACCCACGGAGAAAAAGATTCCGCCAGCACGCCGGCGTCCGGCGCATGAATGCACGCGTACATCGTTCAAACTGCCGCGCGATACAGCGCAATTTGATCTTTGCCCGTGGGTTTGCGGGGAACCAGTTCGTATTCGGCGCCGCGCAACAACTTCCCGATAAACCGCACCCGGCGGCGCTTCATCTCGACCAGCAGCGCGGAGCAGGATTTGGTCAGGGGCCGGGCGGCGAGCACCGCCAGCACGGTGGGCGTCGTCTCCACCGCCCTGCGGAAACGGAACCAGGCAGTGGATGGAATCCGGCCGAGCGCGGCCTCCGTGGCTTCCGCCAAATCCACCGCCACGACTCCAAAGCCGCCCGAGTGGATCACCATGTCCGCCGCGCGCAGGGCGTGCTCGACATTGCCCCCGCAGCGGATCCAGATGAGTTTGGTCAGCTCGACCCCGGCCGCAGCGGCCGAGCAGGGATCAAAAGCGCCGTTGGTATCCACCAGCACGGTGAACTCTCCCCGGCCGGTGGCGGCGGCCAAAATCGAGTGCAGCAGGCTGGTGCGGCCCGAGGAACGCGGCCCGACGATTTCGGTGATGCGCCCGCGCGGGCAGTCAATGATTCCAGTGGAAAGAGCTTCGGGGGCCGGCGCGTGACGCCAGCCGAGGAGTATAGGGGACACCATGTAATTCGCCTTTTATTCGCCTACCCAGGATATGCCTGTCCTAGGGGCGTGTCAAGGGGATGGAAGGCAGCTTTGCGATGTTTAACGAAGGCTGGCCAAAGAAGGCGAGCGTCGAGGGCACAGCGCGCCATTTTGACACAGCTACTGTGACATTACTTCACGTGTCCGGCGTCCGGACGGCGCTTCTCAGTCGGTTTGGGCGAGGAAGAAAACGTCTCCAACAGTAAGGAAACGATTAACAACCCGGCGATTGCTGCTCCGATTATCATATGCGACCCCATTCGTCCTACGTCCTGCGTTGCACGTGAGACTCCACTTGACCTGCTCCGATTTTCTTATCGACAGGTCATGCTCTTTCTACTTGCTACTGATGCGCGCGAACGTTCGTACGTCGCATCCGGCGGGCATGAAAACTTCTTAAGGCTTGCGAGGTACACTGAGAGTCGAATGTCAAAACATTACTCCAGTCCGCCCCCGATGAACATCGACCTCAAGAAAAAGTATGTGGCCACGCTGACCACTCCACGCGGCGAAATCGTTTGTGAGCTCTTCGCCAAGGACGCACCTAAGACGGTCAACAACTTCCTGTTCCTGGCACGGGAGAAATTCTACGACGGCACCGTTTTCCACCGCGTGATTGCCGACTTCATGATCCAGGGCGGCGATCCCACGGGCACCGGCCGCGGCGATCCCGGCTATAAGTTCGAAGACGAATGCAAGGACAACCCGAACAAGCACGAGGTCGGCACCCTGTCGATGGCCAACTCAGGACGAAACACCAATGGAAGCCAGTTCTTCATCACCCACGTGGTGACCAACTGGCTGGACGGCAAACATACGGTGTTTGGCAAGGTCCGCAAAGGACAGGATGTTGTGAACGCGGTGCAGCAAGGCGACCAGTTGATCAGCGTCACCGTGGCAGAAGAGCCCTAGATGATATTGGCCAGCTATACTAATGGTGGATAGATGGCCACCGAAATCGACATCGGCTCCCTGATCGTGAGGACACCTGAGATCCGCTGGGGGCGGCCTCGTATCGCTGGAACCGGGGTCAGCGTCCGGCGAATCGCAGTGTGGTCGAACCTGGGTTACATCCCGGAAGAGATCGCGGCGAAAATTCCTCACCTCTCCCTGGCTCAAGTCCACGCGGCCCTGGCATATTATTACGCCAATCGATCCGAGATCGACGCGGACCTTGCGAAAGAGGACGCAGAGGCCGAAGCCTGGATGCGCCAACTTGACCCACAATCCGAAACATCCCGGTGAGCCTGATTCGTCTCTACGTCGATGAAGACGCGATGGATGAGGACGTGGTTAAGCCCTTCGAGCACGTGGCATCGACACAGCGACCGCACAGAGTTGCGGGATGCTTCAGCGCCCTGACGACGAGCATCTATTGTATGCCGCCGATCATGGCCGCGTCTTATACAGCTTCAACGTGTCCGATTTCTGTCGACCAGCAACGCTACACGGTCGGCGACCAAGTCAAAAGGCTTGTCAGGCTCATAAGCAGCAAATCGGCCGAAGAAATGAAGGCTCGCATTGAGTTCCTCAGCAATTGGGACTGACAAAAAATCACTATCCTAGCTCAATCCTAGCTCCAGCTTGGCAAACGTAAGCGGTGACCACCTTCGCCAGCTATACTGATGATGGAACTTGAGAGATGGCCACCGAAATCGACATCGGCTCCCTGATCGTGAGGACGCCCGAGATCCGCGGGGGGCGGCCTCGTATCGCTGGAACCGGGGTCAGTGTCCGGCGAATCGCCGTGTTGTCCAGTCTAGGGATGAGCCCGGAAGAGATTGACGGTGACTTCGGGCACATCTCGCTCGCGCAGGTTCATGCTGCACTAAGCGTATTACCATGCGAACCGTGTTGAGATCGATGCTGACCTCGCCAAGGAAGAAGCGGAAGCAGAGGCCTTGATTCGCCAGGCTCAGGAAGACATTAAAACACCTCAGTGAGCCGGATTCGTCTTTATCTCGACGAAGATGCGATGGGTCGGCGTTTAGTGACTGCCTTAAGGTTGCGCGATGAAAGTGTACAGAAACACAATCTTGAGCCGCCGATAAACGCCGATGAAAGCGGATAAATCATTCAATCAGCGTTGATCTGTGTTCATCTACGGCCAGCAAATGGCTCGGATTGGGGAATCACCACCCCAGCGCCAGCTTGGCGAAGGTTCGGACGCACACGCCCGATGGTCCTTTGGCCATATGGGGCTTCGCGTCATCGAGCCAGGCGGTGCCGGCGATATCCAGGTGCACCCAGGGCGTGTCCTCGGCGAACTCCTTCAGGAACCACGCCGCGCTGATGGCTCCGCCCCAGCGGCCGCCGATGTTGGCCAGATCGGCGAAAGCGCTCTTGAGCAACTCCTTATACTCGTCGTCGAGCGGCATGTGCCACATCTTTTCGCCTTCGGCGCGCGCGGCGGCCATCACGCGGCCGAGGAGCGGCTCGTTGTTCGTGAATGCGCCGATGTTGACGTGGCCCAACGCGACCACAATCGCGCCGGTGAGCGTCGCCGCGTCAACCAGATGCGTACATCCCAGACGCCGCGCGTAAGTGATGGCGTCGATTAGAATCAGGCGGCCCTCGGCGTCGGTATTCAGCACCTCAATGGTTTTGCCGGACAGCGACGTCACGATATCGCCGGGCCGCTGCGCGCGGCTCCCGACCATATTTTCCACCGCGGGCACCAGGGCCGTCACCGGAATGGACGGCTTGAGTTGAGCGATGGCTCGCATCGCACCGAGCACAGCGGCCCCGCCCGCCATGTCGTATTTCATCTTCTCCATGCCGTCGGCCGGCTTGATGGAGACGCCGCCGGTGTCGAACGTCACGCCCTTGCCCACCAGACCCAGATGGTCGGTTGATTTCGGGGGCGTCGCCGGGCGATAGCGCACCACGATCAGCACCGGCGGCTCCGCGCTGCCTTGGGCGACGCCCAACAAGGATCCCATGCCAAGTTGCCGCATTCGATTTTGATCGAGCAGTTCACATTCGAGTCCGTACTCGGCCGCCATGGCACTGGCTCGTTCCGCGAGCAGGACCGGCGTCATACGATTCGCGGGCTCATTCACCAGGTCTCGCGTGAAATTCTGGCACTCGCCCAGAATGCGGCCGCGCTCGAATGCCTGATCGAGTTCGGCCCCATTGGCCGGCGCAGCCACTTGAAAAGCCTCGAGCGCCAGGGCATCGCTCGAGGTCTTGTATCGGTCCGGCTCGAAATTGCCAAGCACCGCGCCTTCGACGGTCGCGCCCGCGTCGCCGCCGTCGAGCCACCAGGCCAGACGCTTCACGCCTTTTTGCTTCAGGGCGCGGACGGCGGCTCCGCTGGCCTTCCGGAGCGCGGCCGCGTCGAACTCGGCTCGTTTACCGCCGCCCACGACGACGAAACGCTTCGCCCGAAGTCCCGGGGGCTGGTGCAGCACCGCGAGTTCGGACGCCTTGCCGGTGAACTCGCCCGAAGTACGCAACTCATCGAGCCAGGCCCCGGCAAACTTCAACTCCGCCGCCGGCGGCGTGTCTTCGAATAACACCACCGCCACTGCGTCGGCTTCGACGCGATCCAAGGGTTGATACAGAAGTTGGGTTTCCATAGTTATTCTTTTGATTGGCGGCGCATACCGGCGCGCGCTTCGGCCTGCATTTCACGCTCGCGCTCACTTTCCCGTTTGTCGTGCAGTTTCTTGCCCCGGCCTATCGCCAGTTCCAATTTGACGCGCCCGTTTTTCAGGTAGAGCTTGGTGGGTACCAGCGTCAGCCCCTTTTCGCGCGTCTGCCCAAGCAGCTTATCGATTTCCTTGCGATGCAGCAGCAGTTTCCGGCGCCGCGTGGGCTCATGATTCATGATGTTGCCGTGCGAGTACTGGCCGATGTGGGCGTTCACCAGCCACGCCTCGCTCCCCACCACTTCCCCATAGGACTCTTTGAGCTGGATTTTGCCGTCGCGGGCCGACTTGACCTCGGTTCCGGTGAGAACCAGGCCGGCCTCGAAGCGCTCCGACAAGTGATAGTGGTGACCCGCGGCCCGGTTGTCACTCAGGATTTTGATTTTCGAGTCCACGCGGGGAACCCTAACAGCGTCAATACGTTCAGGGGCTGAAGCCCAGTGTAACATGGCGGCGGGCGAGCAAGCCGTAAACTAATGATGCTGAAATACTTACGAGCGTTGGTCGCGCTGTGCGCGATGGTTCTGCTGGTGTGCGGCGCGCTGCAGGCCAAGGACAAGGGCGACAAACTCTTCAAGCAGGCCCAGGTGGCGGAGACCAAGCAGGATTGGGACAAGGCCCTCGACTTCTATCAGCAGGCGCTGGATGTGTATCCGAGCAATCCCTTGTACATGATCGGCATGCGGCGCGCGCGTTTCCAGGCGGGCCAGAAGCATGTCGATCTGGGACAGAAACTGCGCGCGGAGGGCAAGCTGGAAGAGGCGATGGGAGAATTCCAGAGAGCTCTGATCGCCGATCCGGCATCGGCTATAGCGATTCAGGAGATGAAGCGCCTCCAAGGGATGCTGGATCGCGGCAAGAATCAGCCCGGCGGGAGCTCCGAGAATCGCGGCGCCACGCCGGCCGAGCGGGCGCGGCGGGAGAGCGACGAGCGCGTCTCCTCTATCCTGTCCCCGCCGGAGTTGAAGCCGGTGGTTCGCCAGGTGGGGCCCCTGAAAATGAACAACCAGCCGCCCAAGGTGCTGTATGAAACCGTGGGCAAGCTGGCGGGCGTGAATGTGCTGTTCGATTCGCAATACACACCGCAGGCGCGCAATTTCAACGTCGAACTCAGCAACAGCACAGCCGACCAGGCGTTCGACTATCTGGCCATCCTGACCCACACGTTCTGGAAAACGCTCACGTCGAACACGATTTTCGTCACCGAGGACAACCCCACCAAGCATCGCGATTACGACGACGAAGTGGTGCGGACGTTTTACCTGACCAATGTCACCTCGGTCCAGGAATTCCAGGAGATCGCCACGGCGATTCGCACCCTAACCGACATCCGGCGCGTGTACACTTACACCGCTCAGAAAGCGATGGTGGTGCGCGGCGCGCTCGACTCGGTGGGGCTCGCGGAGAAGCTGGTTCACGATCTGGACAAGCCTAAATCGGAAGTGATCGTGGACGTGATCGTGATGCAAGCCAGCAGCGAACGCACGCGTAACCTGGCGGCCACGATCGCGTCGGCGGGCAAGGCCGGGCTGAAGATGCCGTTTGCCTTTGCGCCGAGAAACGGGATTCCGGTCAGTAACGGGGACGCAACTGCGGCGGCGGCGGCCTCGACTTCGTCGTCTATCACGTTGGGACAGATCCCCAAGCTGTCGATCAACGATTTCGCGACCTCGTTGCCGGGCGGACTTCTGAACCTGTTGATGACCGATTCCAACACCAAGGTCATGAACTCGCCGCAGATCCGCGCCTCCGACGGACAGAAGGCCACGCTCAAGATCGGGAATCGCATTCCCTACGCCACGGGGAGCTTTCAGCCGGGCGTCGGCACGGTGGGGGTGAGCCCCCTGGTTTCGACTCAGTTCAACTACGCCGATGTGGGAGTGAATCTGGAGATCACGCCGCAGGTGCACTCCCCCGAAGAGCTCACGCTGCATATCGAAGTCGAGGTTTCGAGCGTTTCCCAGTATGTCGACCTGGGCGGCATCCAGCAGCCCGTCATCGGGCAAAACAAAAATGTCGCCGACCTCCGGCTGCACGAGGGCGAAGTCAACATTCTGGGCGGATTGAGCTCGATGTCGGACGGAAGTACGCTCAGCGGCCTTCCGGGACTGACGAATATTCCGATCCTCGGCAAATTCCTGTTTGGCAACTCCACCAACGACAAATCGACTGGAGAACTGTTAATCGCGCTCATTCCGCACATCGTGCGCACGCCGGACTACAGCGATGACAACGTGCGCGGAGTGTACGCCGGAAACGACACGACCATCAAGTTGAATTACGCTCCGAAGACAGATTCTCCCGCTCCGGTTGCCGCCCCGGCGGCCACGCCAACGGCGTCACCCGCAGCGCCGGGCCAATCCCGCCTCGGCTTCTTGCCGGCCGCGATCCAGACATCGGTCAGCAGCCCGGTGATCGTGACGGTCCAGGTGGAGAACGCCATCGACCTCGCCGCAGGCTCGCCCATCAGGATCAAGTTCGACCCAGCCCAACTGCGGCTTAACGATATTTCCCCGGGCGACCTGCTGTCGCGCGATGGAGGACGCGTGACCTCGGTAAAGGACATTCGTAATGACACCGGGGAGGCGACGCTCACTCTGTCCCGGATGCCCGGCTCGCCAGGCATTTCAGGCTCCGGAGCGATCGCGACGCTGAATTTCGTGGCCGTTGGAAAAGGATCGAGCGTCGTGACGGCCGCCGATTCGGTATTGAAGAATTCGCAGCAGCAGCCCGTGGCGGTGACGCTGGGCGAATTGCCGGTGACGGTACAGTAGAATATGAAGCGGAAGGGCGAGCGAGGGTTAACTCTTGTCGAATTAATTGTCGCGTTCACCATCCTGGCGCTGCTTGCGGGCATGTCGGTGCCGCTGGCGCGGTACCGGGTCCGCCTGGATAAGGAACGCGAACTGCGCTACGCCCTGCGCCAGATCCATAAGGCGATCGACGATTACAAAGACGCCACGCTGTCCGGCAAGATCGAAGTCAAGCTCGGGACCGAAGGGTATCCCGAGTCGCTGGAGCAACTGGTGGAGGGCGTGAAACTCCTGCAATCGGCCGAGGGCAAGAAAGTCAAGTTTCTGCGCCGCATCCCCAAGGACCCGATGACCGGCACTTTCGAATGGGGCAAACGCAGTATGCAGGACGATCCGAAGTCGCAGAGCTGGGGCGGGCAGAACATTTTCTCCGTGTATACCAAGAGCACAGAGCACGCGCGCGATGGGACTCCGTATGCAGAGTGGTTTTAGGAGCAAAACAAAGGGCTACACCCTCATCGAGCTGATCATTGTCATGGCGATCATCTCGATCCTGGTGTCGATCGCCGTGCCGCTGTACCAGAAGTCGCTGCTGCGCACCAAGGAAAGCCTGCTCAAGAACAACCTCTTTACTCTGCGCACGGTCATCGACGAATACACCTTCGACAAGCAGAAGGCTCCGCAGGCCCTTCAGGATTTGGTGAGTGAAGGTTACCTCCGCGCCGTGCCCATCGACCCCATCACGGGCAGCGACCAGACCTGGAAGCTGATTATCGAGGACGCCGTGAGCTCGGTCGACCAGACCGACCCCGGCATTTTCGACGTGCGCAGCGGGTCCGATCTAAAGAGCCTGGAGGGCACTCCCTACTCGGAGTGGTGACGTTTCCCAATGCACCGATGCTAAAGTAGTAAGGTAGTTGCTTGCCCGCCTTGCGATCCCCGGTCGTCTAATGGTAGGACAGCGGCCTTTGGAGCCGTGAATCGTGGTTCGAATCCATGCCGGGGAGCCACTCGTTCGTGTTCGAACGGTCTCTGCCCATTAGTTAACTG
>JBGPHB010000060.1:0-10413 GCA_041484155.1 Bryobacteraceae bacterium | reverse complement strand
CCAGTACTCGATACGTTCCGCCACGCCACGCAAATTGAGGACGGTCGAGACCCGTGCGCGCTCCGAGATCAGCCGCCGCAGCCTGCGCCGCAGCAGCGCCGTTCGCGCCAGATACGGTTTCCCCTCGCTCGCCCAAAGCAGGAATACGGCTGGTTGATCCGGAATGGAATCGAGCTCGGAAGGATGCGCCGTCAGCGGCTCCCGCATGCTTCGATTGTACGGTTATACTGGCTTCAGATGAACTTCGAGCACGAAATCGGCCAAGTCAAAGACACGTTGGTTGTCATGGTCGAGATCCAGCGGCGCCAAGCCGAAGTACAGAAAATGCAGGCTGCAGGTTTTGCGCTTCACGAGCAACGCATGAACCATATCGATATGCGTTTAGCCGGAATCACCGACAAACTCGATGGCCTGATCGGCTTCATGGACGGCCAATTCCGCCGCCCTCAATAACAGGAAAACAAAACTGTGGTGAGTCCCGAAAAACTCGCCCGGCGCGTGGCACTGGCGAGCATCGTTATCAGCATCGCACTCGCCGTGGTGAAGATCGTCGTGGGCATGGCCGCGAACTCCGTGGCGCTGGTTTCCGACGGCTTTGAATCCGCCGCCGACTTCTTCACTTCCGGGCTCGTACTGGCGGGACTATGGGTCGCCGCCAAGCCGCCCGACCAGGACCACCCCTACGGTCATGGGCGTTTCGAGACACTCACCGGTCTGGCGATCGGCGTCATGCTGGTCGCCACGGGAACCAGCATCTGCATTCGGGCGCTGGAACAGCGGCACGATCAACACATCCCGGCGCTGTATGCAATATGGCCGCTCATCGGATCCGTCCTCGTGAAGACCGCGCTGAGCGCGACGAAATTCCGCCTCAGCCGCCGCATTGGGAGCTCCGGCCTGGCCGCCGATGCCTGGAATGATGTCGTCGACATTGTTTCGGGCGCCATAGCGCTGGCCGCCGTCCTGCTCTCGATCTTCGCTCCATGGAAATTGCCCGAAGCTGACCACTATGGAGGATTCGCCATCGGACTGATCGTCGTGTTCCTGGGGGTTCGGGTCGTCCGCGAGACCGCGCTACAACTCATGGATACGATGCCCGACGAGACCCAAATGGCCCAAATCCGCGCGGTCGCCTTGAGAGTCCAAGGCGCGCGAGCCGTCGAAAAGTGTTACGCGCGCAAAACCGGCCTTCGCTATCACGTCGATCTGCATCTGGAGGTCGACCCGGAGCTCACAGTGCGCGCTTCTCACGAGATCGCACGGGCCGTCAAGCGCACCGTGAAGGCTGAGCTTAGATGGGTCGAAGACGTGCTGATTCACGTGGAACCTCATCTCTCTGTTCCAGCACGCTGATGACAGCAGAGTGCGCAAAACCGGGACTGGCTCGAATTTCGCCGCCTTTGCGAAATTCGTGCCTGTACCGGCTTTGCCCCGTCCAAACCATGCTGTTGGATAACGGGGCAAAAGGGTACAGGCACAAATTTCGCAAAGGCAGCGAAATTTGAGCCAGTCCCCCTTTGGCGCAAACGTTACAATCAAGCGTAGATGGAAAATCGCGCCATCGCCCGCCTGCTTTCCGAAACCGCCGACCTCATGGAAATCGCGGGCGAGGATTCCTTCCGCATCCGCAGTTACCGCAACGCTGCGGGTGTGATCGAAGGACATCCCGAGCAGATGTCCACCATTCTGAAAGATCCTGAGAGAAAGGTCACGGACATTCCCGGGATCGGCAAAGGACTCGCCGCGGTGCTCGCCGAGATCGAGCAACGCGGCAGTTTCGAGCGGCGGGATGAGATGCTCGAGAAGTACCCGCCCACCGCGCTCGAGCTGCTCAAGATCCAAGGCCTGGGGCCGAAAGGCATCCGCACCTTGTGGGATCATTTCCGTGTGTCCTCCATCGACGACCTGGAGCGCATCTGCCGCGAACAGAAGCTGCGCGACCTGCCGCGCATGGGAGCCAAGCTCGAAGAAAAAGTGCTGCGGTCCATCGCGTCGTATCGCCAACGCGCCGGACGTTACCTGCTGAGCTTCGCTCAGGGAGTAGCCGACGAGCTGACCAGCTACTTGGGAAGTGTCGACGGTGTCGAACAAATCACGCCGGCCGGTAGTTTGCGGCGTGGCAAGGAGACGGTCGGCGACCTGGATTTGCTCGTGACGGGACCGGGCGCGCCGGATGCCCTCGAAAAGTTTGTTACGCATCCCAAGGCGCAAGAAGTGCTCGGGAAGGGGCCGAATAAGGCCAGCATCAAGTTCGGCTACGAGAGCCTGCAAGTGGATCTGCGCGCGCTTCCGGCGGAGAGCTACGGCGCTGCCCTTCAATATTTCACCGGCAGCAAGGACCACAACGTCACGCTGCGCCTTCGCGCGCAAAAGATGGGACTCACGTTGAGCGAATACGCCCTCGCCCGCATGGACAACGGGGAACGCGTCGCCGGTGCAACCGAGGAAGAGATCTACGAAAAGCTGGGCCTGGCTTGGATTCCCCCGGAATTGCGTGAAAACTCCGGTGAGATCGAGGCCGCTGCGGCCAGGAAGTTGCCGAAGTTGATCGAGCCTGGCCAAATCCGCGGCGACCTGCACATGCACACCCACGAGACTGACGGGCGGGCTTCTCTGGAAGAAATGGCCGAAGCCGCGCATGCTTTGGGCTATGAGTATATCGCTATCACCGATCACTCCAAGGCCCTTGCCATGGCCAACGGTCTCGACGAGAAGCGTGCGGTTGCGTTCGCCCATCAGGTGCGGGACATGGACCAGAAGGGCTTCGGACTGCGCATATTCTCCGGGATCGAGTGCGATATCCGCCGCGACGGCGCCATGGATCTGGAGGACGGCGCTCTGGGCGAACTCGACCTGGTGATCGGCAGCGTCCATAGTCATATGAACCTGGAAGCCCAGGAGATGACCGACCGTCTGATGCGCGCACTCGAGTCCCCCCATCTGCGTGTTCTCGGTCACCCGACCGGACGCATCCTGCTGCACCGCGAGCCGTTTCCGTTCGACTTCGAGCTGATCGCGAACCAAGCCGCCAAGCGCAACGTGTATCTCGAAATCAACGCCAGCCCGGAACGCCTGGACCTGACCTCTACGCTCGTGCGTGCGGCCAAGGCCAAGGGTTGCAAATTCGTGATCTCCACCGATTCGCACCATCCCAAACATCTGGCGAACATGACGTACGGCGTACGCATGGCGCGGCGCGGCTGGCTTGAAGCCGGCGACATTTTGAATACCCTGCCCGTGGGCGAGTTTGCGCGGGCGATCCGACCCAAATGAAACTACTTTCCTCAACTGAGATCAGTCGTACATCCATTTTTACGGTAACGTTGGACCGTGCCGTCGACCCGGATGGATTTGAGATCAAGCGCGCGATCGTGCAGCACGGCGGCTCCGCCGTGATGATGCCAGTCGACGATCGCCACCGTGTCCTTTTGGTGCGGCAGTACCGCCTGCCCGCACGCCGGTACATGTGGGAGCTGCCGGCCGGCCGCGTGGATGAGGGGGAGACGCCCCTGCAGGCCGCTCGCAGGGAACTGACCGAAGAGACCGGCTACCGTGCCAGGAAATGGGAAAAGCTCGCGGTGTTTTATCCCAGCCCTGGTTTCCTGGCCGAGAAAATGACCATCTACCTGGCCACCGGGCTAACGGCTGGCGCCGCCAAGCCGATGGAAGACGAGCGCATCGAGGCCCGCTGGTTTACCACGCGCGAAATTGATGATTGGATCAAGACTGGCAAGATTCTCGACTCGAAAACCATGATCGGCTTTCTCAAGTGGAAGCGATACCACGCAAGTAGGTGAACATCGCGTGCAGAGCCTGGGCGCGGTGGCTGACCTGCATCTTCTGTTCCGCCGAGGCTTCGCCGAACGTGCATCCGAATGGTTCGTGGTAAAACAGCGGATCGTAGCCGAAGCCGCCCGACCCTCTGGGCGCATGGATGATCCGGCCTTCCACGGTTCCGCGGAACGTCCGCACCAGCGCACCGTCGCGTACCAGTGCGATCACGCAAACGAACCGGGCGGTGCGATTCTCTATGCCGCGCAGCCGGTCCAGGAGAAGCGCATTATTGGCTGCATCGGTCGCCCCCGGCCCGGCGAATCGCGCTGAGTGGACGCCGGGCGCTCCGCTAAGCGCATCGACTTCCAGGCCGGAATCATCGGCGAACAGATGCCCGGTGGCATGAGCGCCGTAGTACAGAGCCTTTTGGCAGGCAGTCTCTTCGAAGGTCTCGCCGTGTTCTTCAGGCGGCGGAACGGAGAGCGGGCGGATCTCCATGTCCGGCGCAGCCATCTGAAATTCGCGGAGCTTTCCGCGATTTGTGGTTCCGCAGTACAGGATCACGTCTTATCGAATTGCTTCTGAATGACCACCAGCTCCTCGATTCCACGCCGCGCCAGCGCGATGAGACTCAAGAGCTGGGGGTCCTCGAAAGCGGTCTTTTCAGCGGTGGCCTGCAACTCGACAAAACGGCCGGACCCGGTCATCACCACGTTCATATCCACTTCGGCTTGCGAGTCTTCCTGATAACACAGGTCGAGCATGGGGATTCCGTCGACGATACCGACGCTGGTGGCGGCGACGAAATCCCGGATGGGCGTTCTCTTGAGCGCGCCGAATTTCACCAGTTGCCGCAGCGCGATGGACATCGCGATGTATGAGCCGGTGATGGCCGCCGTGCGCGTGCCGCCGTCGGCCTGCAAGACGTCACAGTCGAGAATCACGCTGCGCTCGCCCAGCGCCGCGAGATCCACCACCGAGCGCAGCGAGCGGCCGATCAGCCGTTGGATTTCCATGGTCCTTCCCGAGGCGCGGCCCTTGGAGACTTCGCGGGGCGTGCGCGTAGCAGTGGCGCGGGGCAACATGGAATACTCCGCGGTAACCCAGCCTTTGCCGGAGCCGCGCAGGAAGCTGGGCACGCCCTCCTCGACCGATGCCGCGCACAGAACACGCGTGTTGCCGATCTCGATCACCGCCGAGCCTTCGGCGGTAAGCAGATAGTCCGTCGTAATTTTCACCGGCCGCATTTGGCAGGGTTCTCTTTGGTCGATTCGCATTTAGTTGTTCTTCAACCTATCTTCCCGTCTTTAACAATTCGTAAAAGAGCACAAATATCAGCAACAATCCGGCCAGGATCACTATGAAACAAGGGATGGCGCCGCGGTTTGACTTCCCCGGCTTGACCTTCTTCGACCCCGCTGGTTTGAATCTAGCCACGCCTATCTCCGTGCCCGGACATGTCTGGCGGCCTGCCGAAAGAACTCTTCGAGCGCCCTCAAGGAGGCGTCTTCGAGACTTCGGAGTGTGATCGAAACCACCGCCCGGCCGCGCTCGGCTAGCGCCATCTGGGTGGCCAGAAACTGCGCGCGATGATACTCGGCGGGCTCGGACGGCTCGCCGATCAACACCGTCGAAAAGCATTTTCCGTGCCCGATGATCATTTCGTGATAGGAGTGATTCACGGCCGGACCTTCATACACGTCGGCCGGCATCTTGAGACCGGCTCGGAACAGGATTTCGGCGGCGCGGTCCAGGATCGCGCGAACCCCACGGCCGCGCGGCGAATAACGCGTGTCTCCGAAGAAGGTCAGCTCACCGTATTCGATGGTCCGTTCCGCGGCCATTCGCTTCAGAATGGATGCGTAGAACGCGGGCGCGGTGACGCCGCCCGGGTCGATTGGCGTGGCCAGGCGATCCCAACGCAAGGTCACGCGGCCGCGCCAGACTGCGGATCGCGGCGACTCCTCCATGCGGCGCCAGTCCTTGGTCTTGGCAAGGCCCCCGCCCCGCTGCGCCTCGGCGTGCAAGCGATTAGTTACGGATTTGTGCAGCTCCGCATCGCGGGTTTGTGTGACGAAGTTCATCTTGCGCAGCCAAGCCAGACCAAAGACGATATAGTGAACCAACTGCATATAGCGCGATAGCGGCGTTGCCGCGGGCACGGCGAGCGCCGCCACGGGATAGCCGGAGCGGCGCAGCAGCGCCAGCTTTTCGTCAGCTCCGCCGGCCGATCCTTTGAGTTGCACAACCCAGAATACGCGGTCCTGGAGCGGATCGCGCGGCGGGCGATAGTTGGTCAAACGGACGCGCTCGCCCACCACGATCTTGATGCCCCGTTCCGCGGGCTTCCCCAGGCTTCCCTCGAAGTCCTGCTTGGTCCATATGCCCGCGCCGGCCCACACCCGGGGTAGCAGCAAGGTCACTTTGTCCCGTCCCCCGAGGCCTTGTACGTGAAAGAACGACGCCAGCCGCCAGGCGGTATGAATCTCTTCGGGCGAAAGGAGTGTACCGCCGATCCAGGCGCGCAGATCGACTCCGGCCAGCCCGAGCGGATACAAGCTGCCACGCGTGAGCGGCCCGCTGTGCCGGCCCGCAGTCGAGTGCACACCGTCGAGCTGCAGCGGCAGGCGCCGGTAGCCTTGCTCGGATGCAAACCGGTCCAGCAGCGAGCCTGGCAGGGCCATGTAGTGAATGTTGGGGCGCGAATCGACCCGCGCGGCACGGTAGCGCGCCGCGATCGTCTGGAGATTTAACACTGGCTCCTGGGAAGTCATGCTCATTGCCATGGCGACGACCAGCGTGCGCGGCAAGAATTCGGATTCATCGAGTCCGCTGCGGCGCCGCAAGTCGTCGAGGATAGCGCGCAGTTTTTCCGGATCGGTTGAGTCCAGCAAATAGAGACGTGGTCCCCGGCGCAACAGCGCGGCCGCCTGGTACATCGCCTTGTCTTCGGCGGAACCACCCATGCCGACCCAGATCGAGAACTGCAACGGCGAGCCGTGCGTTCGCCGGATTTCCGCCCGGATCTCCTCCAACTCGCGGGCGATCTGATCCGGCCACTCCGGGTGATGTTCCGCCTGCCAGGCGAGGTTGAACACTCCATAACCGTTCTTGACGACTCGGCCGCGTTCGATCTCCATACCAATGGGGATGAGCGCCCCGCGCGATGGATCGAGCGCGGCCAGTCCCTTGCGGCGCGCTCGCGAATCGAGGGCCTTCAAGCCCCCGAGCACCGATGCGGCGTGGAAGTCTGAGAAGCAAGACTCAGATTCAGGCTGGTCGTGGTGCAACGAAAGGAGCACCTAATACATGTAGCACAGAGGAGCCGGGATCTTGGGTACAATGATCCGACCCGATGCACAGCACCAGCGAACAACGCGCATGGTACATGTACGACTTCGCGAACTCGGCTTTTTCCGTCACCGTCGTCACGCTGTTCCTGGGCCCGTATTTGACCGTGCTTGCCAAGGCTGCCGCGGACGCCCATGGCATGGTGCGCCCTCTCGGCATCGTGGTGGACGCCCGCAGTTATTGGAGCTACATGGTCAGCCTGTCGGTGATTCTGCAGGTGATCTTTCTTCCCATTGTCGGAGCCATTGGCGATTATGGGCGTCGCAAGAAAGAAGTTCTGGCCGCCACGGCGTACCTGGGCGCCGCGGCGACTATGGCGATGTTCTTTCTCGAAGGCAACCAATACTTGTTCGGCGGCGTGCTGTTCCTGATCGCCAACGTGAGCTTTGGGGCCGCGATGGTGATTTACAACTCATTCCTTCCCGAGATCGCCTCGCCGGAAGACCGTGACGCGGTGTCGTCGAAAGGTTTCGGCATCGGGTACATTGGCGGCGGGCTGCTCCTGGCGCTGAACTTGCTGCTCTATCTGAACGCGAAGCGGATCGGGATCAGCGAAGGCATGGCCGTGCGGATCAGCCTCAGCTCGGCCGGCGTATGGTGGGCTCTGTTTACCATTCCGACCTTGTTAGCCGTGCACAATCGTGGTCCCGCGCGCGTGCTCGCGGCGGGAGAGAGTGCGATCGGCGCGGCAGTCTCACAACTGGGCCACACGCTGCGTGAGGTCCGCCGTTTCCCACAAACCCTTACGTTCCTGATCGCTTATCTCTTATATAACGACGCGATTCAGGCGGTGCTCGCGCTGGCGTCGCAGTTCGGCAACGATGAGCTGAAGATTCCCGTATCGCAATTGACGCTGGCGATCCTGATGGTGCAATTCGTCGCGTTCTTCGGAGCGATTTCGTTCAATCGGCTTGCCTCGTCGATGGGCGCCAAGCGGGCGGTGGTGGTCAGCCTGGTGATTTGGACTGGCGTTCTCGTCTACATTTACGCGGCGGTGCAAACCACGCTCCAGTTCTTCGTCGCCGCCGCGATTGTCGGCATTGTTATGGGGGGCAGCCAGGCGCTCAGCCGGTCGATGTACGCGCAGATGGTTCCCAAGGGCAAAGAGGCCGAGTATTTCAGCATTTACGAAGTAAGTGATAAGGGAACCAGTTGGATGTGTCCGTTGCTGTTCGGGCTGGCGCTGCAGTTCACCAAGAGCTACCGGCTGGCGATTCTGTCGCTGATCGTGTTTTTCGCGGCAGGACTTCTGCTGCTGCTGAAAGTAAATGTTGAGCAGGGCGAGAGCGACGTGCGGGGCTAGTGGGGCAGCCAGTCATGGCGGCGAGCCGGCCTCCAGGCCGGCTTTCTTGTCACGATTACCATAGATCCGACGCACTAACTCCACGATCGCTTCGGGGACCAGGTGTCCCCAAGGTTCACCCGTGGCAATGCGCCGGCGAACCTCGGTGGAGGAAACCTCACTGAATGCGGACGAGAAACCCAGGGAATGTACGCGGTGGCGCAAATGCTCGGGCGGCGAGTACGCACCGTGGCGATCCGCCACCAACAAATGAAATTCTTCCAACATTCGGTCGACCGCGGCCGGGTCGCCATAATTCCAGCTCACGACACGCTCAGCCGCGTCGCGGCCGCAAATGAAATAGATTTCCGATTCCGGCTTGGCGCGGCGAAGCTCGCGCGCGATGTCGATGAACAGGCCGCCCTCCGTGACCTCCACGCGATAGCGGCCGCCGGCCTTTTGCAGCATCTTCAGCCGCTCGTCAAGGCTCGCGCCCTGAAGCTCCTTGTGAGGGTAGGTGCGCGGCACCACGCACACGGCTTCGTCCACTGCCGCTAGCGCCGCATCCACCAATGCAAGATGAGCCCGCGTCACCGGATTGAACCCTCCGGCAAGCACGCCGATCCGTTTGCGGCTCACCTTGGGTGCTTGATTCGGCCGTAGCGGTCCAGGGCGCCGATATGGCAGGGGTTGTCGCGGTCCGCGCCGATGAGCAGCGGCAAACGGATGTCTTGCGCGGCCGATAGTCCTCCGTCGCGTAAGATGATGGCGACCGCGACACAGGCCAGAATGCCGCCGGCGATTGCCGCGCGCAGCCGCCTGCTGCCGCCGGATTCGACGCGAATCCCGATCACAGGCGCCGGCCGCGCGGGCTCGACCGCCCGGAAACGCGGGCGAAACGCATCGTTCACCGCGAGCGGCATTTCGATAACGCGGCGGACACGAGGCAGCACCGCACCGGCTCTGTACTCCAGCTCCTTCAGCAGCCCGACGATCATCACCGGTTCCTCGATCAGAGACACCTCGCCAAGCAAGTGGCGCGACACCCAGATTTCGAGCGAAGTCTTGGTGTTCATGACCTGGACGTCGCTCGAAGTAATGCGGCGAACCACCCACTCATTGTGCTCGAGGTTGACAATCGCCGGGTAGAAAGAGAAATGCCGTTGGCCGAACTGGTCGAGCGGTGTCGGAATGAGCGGAACGGACACTTTCCTCCATTGTAAACGCCACCGGCTACAATAGGGTTCGTGAAGGCCGCCGCTGCATTGTTGATCTTCGCGCTGGCGCTCCGTGCGCAAGCACCGGTGCGCGTCGAGTACGCCTGCCCGCCGGAGGACCTTGAGTCGTTTGGTCTCGCGTGCTCGGCGGAAGATCCGTGTTCGGTTTTTCTGGAAATTTCGTCGGTGCAGGCTTTGGGAGCAAGACTGTTCCTCGCCGGGAACCTGCACACGGCGGCGACCACGCTGTATGGCATCGTGCTGATGAGCGAAGACGCAGGCAAGACGTGGACGGAGCCGCACCCGCGCCTGCGCTCCGCCTCCCTCGACCAGATTCAATTTCTCGATTTCGAGCACGGCTGGATCAGCGGCCAGATCGTCGAGCCCTTGCCGAAAGACCCATTCGTGCTGCTCACCACCGATGGCGGCAGGACGTGGCGCCTGTCGCCGCTGTTCGAGGAATCCCGCTTTGGCTCCATCGCCCAGTTCTGGTTCGATTCACCGAACACAGGCGAACTGGTTTTCCAGGGAGGCGTAGCGCGCTACGAGCTGTTCGAAACCATGACGGGTGGTGGGAACTGGTCGCCCAAGGAAACGAGCACCAAGCCAATGCGTCTCAGTAAAGCGCCTTCAAAGACCGACGCCAGTTGGCGTGTGCGCGCGGACGCCTCGACGAAGACCTACAAGATCGAGCGTGGCGCCGTGGGGAATGCGGAAACTGTGGCGAGTTTCCTCATTCGCATCGGAGACTGCAAATAGCTCACTGTACTACCAGACACTGACTTCCTT
>JBGPHB010000059.1:0-10425 GCA_041484155.1 Bryobacteraceae bacterium | reverse complement strand
TTCCAAGCGTGCGCCTTCAACCACTCGGCCATCTCTCCACGTTTGAGGGCGTGCAGTCTCCAGTCTAACGCATGCGGAAAAGATAGTCCCGAATGCGCAGGTACCATTCGGGGTCCTCGGG
Organism: Bryobacteraceae bacterium; assembly: GCA_041484155.1. Classification (GTDB taxonomy): domain Bacteria; phylum Acidobacteriota; class Terriglobia; order Bryobacterales; family Bryobacteraceae; genus Palsa-187. Next base: position 10,304 of record JBGPHB010000059.1, on the reverse strand, counting down.
GAGCGCTGCATCGCATCTTCCTATAAGTTTCCGGAGCCCTTCACTGGGCGGATGACTGGCAAGCGCGAGATCCTGTTGTGCGTTTCGAAACCGAAGGCGCGCAACTGAGGAAGCTGGTGCCGGCGGTGCATCAACCTTCGTCCCACACACGAAACTTTTCATCATGGAGACGGGCGTAGCCGAGCCGTCCGGACGCTGGCCCTCCGGAACGGTCGCGTCCACCACCCGCACCTCCATCGGGTAGACCACCCAATCGTCCGCGACATTCAACTGCGGCTCGATCTTGATGCGGCGCACGGGCGCATCGCGATCGGTCCACACATCCAGCCAGAAAACCTGGGTTGAATCGCCTCCATACGGGATTTCAACCGGCTCCAGGCGATCGCCCGTTTCACGATAGAGCGCGATGCGCGCTGCGTCGTCCGGGTTCTGGCCGATGTGCAGCCAGTAGTGTGTGCCTTGGGGGACTTGTACGACGACTTGGAATGACGTGAACGCGTTGCGCGCGATGGCGGGCGAGAGAATCTCACGCGGTTGCGTCGGTGCGGCGACTTCCCCGGAAGCGTCGATCCGCGCCAGCTCGGAGTATACGCGCAACGGCTGTGCGGTCAAGGGAAGAGCCAGGCACAGGAGTTGGGCAAGCCGCACTTCCCGATTGTGCCTCCGCCCGCACTCTTGGAGCAACCGCCCGAACCGTGCTGTTAATCTAAACACGGAGCGTCGGATTTGCCCTCCCTTCCTATCCATCTCGACGACCTGATTCAAGAGCGCACGGTGGAAGGAATGCGTCTCGAGTTCAAGGCCACCTGGGACGACAATATCAAGCAGAGCTCCACGGAAGCGATTTGCGCCTTTGCTAACGATCTGTCGAACCTGAACGGCGGCTATGTCGTGCTTGGCATCGAGACAGGAGAGCAAGGACGCGCGGTGCTTCCGCCACGCGGGCTCGACGGCCTGGATCTGGACCGTGTCCAGCGTGAGATCCGGGGCCAGTGCGAGCGCATCGATCCAAAATACCAGCCGCTCCTCGCAGTCGAAACCTATCAGGGCCGATCCATTCTGGTGATTTGGGCGCCCGGCGGTGACACGCGCCCGTATCAAGCGCCCAAGTCGCTCAAGGGCGGTGACCGTGCCTATTTTGTGCGCGTTGGATCGGAGACGGTCGAGGCCAAAGGCGACATCTTGCGCCAGCTGCTCGAGCAAACCACGAGAGTTCCATTCGACGACCGGCGCAATCTCGAAGCCAGAGTCGAGGATATTTCTCCGACGCTGGTTCGAAGGTACTTGGCGGAAGTCCGCAGCGATTTAGTGCTCGGAAGCGAGCCGGTCGCGGACCGCGAGATCTACCGCCGCATGGGTCTTGTGGTTCAAACGAATGGCCACGAGGTTCCGCGCAACGTCGCGCTCCTGTTTTTCCACGAAGATCCTGAGCGCTTCTTCCCGGGCGCCCAAATTGATCTCGTGCGGTTTGCCAACGGCGCGGGTGGCGATTTGATCGAGGAGCGGATCTTGCGCGGCCCCCTGCCGGAGCAGATCCGCGCCGCCATCGGGTACGTGAAGTCACTCGGCGTCGAGCGTGTGATCAAGTTTCACGAGGTAGCCGAGGCGGACCGGATCGCGATGTACCCTCCTGCCGCAGTCGAGGAGGCCATCGTCAACGCGGTCTACCACCGTTCTTACGAGGAGCGGGAGCCGACCAAGGTCTATCAGTATCCAGACCGGATGGAGATCACGAGCTACCCGGGACCCGTCGGTGGGATCACTAAGGAGAACCTGGCGCTGGATCGATCCACGCCACAGGTGCCCGCACGCAATCGCAGGGTGGGGGAGTTACTCAAGGAAATGCGCCTCGCGGAGAAACGTGGCACCGGAATACCCAGAATCCGACGCGCCATGCGCAACAACGGGTCCCCCGAACCTCAGTTCGATTTTGACGAACAGCGTACCTACTTTCGCGCCACGCTGCCGGTGCACCCGGACTTCCGCGACGCGCATACGCCTTAAACGGCAAGCGCGCAGCCCCTTCCGGGGCCGCGCGCATTTTGGAGCCGAAGAATGCAGGCCGGGGCCTGCGTTACCGCCGGGCGATTTTCACTTTCGGCGTCGAGAGGTATCCGACCACCTCGTCCTTCTTCACTTGATTGATGACGATCTCGTACGGCTGGCGATTGTCGGAGACGTACACCTGCACCGGCTCATTGATGGTCTTGTCTTTCTTTTCGACCCGCTTGTCGTCGGCCAGGACATCCAGCGTGAAGCGGTTGCGCTTGGCGTCGGCTTTCTTCAGTGTCAGGGTGACGTCGCCTACCTTTTTCGTCAACTGGCCTTTCCGCAGATTGAACTCCAGGTAGTTGCGTTCGCCGAGTTCACGCAGCGCCGCAAGGTCTTTCCCATTGGTGGCGATGAGTCCGCTCATGACCCCCATGTCGCCGATGGTCCGTTTTAGGTCCGCCCCAGTCTTTGCCAGCTCGGACTGTGTCGAAGCGAGGTCGGCCTTCACGGTGGTGACGTCGGTCTTGACGCCGCTCACGTCTGTCTTGACGCCGTTCACGTCGGTCGAAACCTCGTTGAGCTTGGAATTCGCCGTGGTCGTCGCGTCTTTCAGCTCGGTGAGCTCCGTAGCGACTTGCTTCTGTTGCTCGTCCAACCGATGACTGAGTTGGACAGTCTGCCGTTGTGCTTCGGACCGCGCCTGCTTGAGCGCGGAAGTTGCAACGTCGTGCGCGTCCTGCACCTGGGTATTGACTTCGTCCAGACGCCGTTCGAGCAGAGAGGTGGTGGCCGTGCCGAGCTTCGAGATCTGCCCTTGCGTACGCTCTTGCATCTGGGCGATCTGGTCGTTCAGGTGGCTTGATCGCACTACAAGATACCCATCTCCTGCGAGCGCGACGACTAGTCCAGCAACCAAAATGGAATACAGTCCAGTGTGTCCCTTTGGCTCTTCATTTGTCTTTTCGATCTTCTTGTCAGCATCGGTTAACATCGTTGACTCCTTGTGGCGGGTTACATCCGACCCCGTTCGCCTGAGGGAGAAGCAACCGCACTACCAATCCGCCGGCGGGAACAACATATCCGGGTTCTCATGTTTCGACATGGAGTTAGCGCCCAGCGCTTGGTACTTGGCCGCGGTTTTGGCCACCGTAAGCTTTACCGTCGTCAGGAGTTTGTACTGAACAACTGCCAGACGCTATCCTGGAGTTTGGATCCCCATCGCACAGACCGGGTCTCGGAAAGCATTCGCGAAGAACTAGACGAGCTGATCGGCTATGAGATGTCGGACCCCCGCGTCGGCCCGGCGACTGTCAGCGAGGTTCATATTTCGCCTGATTTTCGCCGTGCGCACGTTCGGCTTGCGTTGTCCGGCACGCCGGACGAGCAAAATGCCACCCTGGCGGCGATACTACACGCTAAACAGTTCTTGCGCCATCAGTTAGCGGAACGGCTCCAGCTTTTCCACACACCTGAATTGCAGTTTGAAGCCGCCCTTTCTCCCGGTTTGGGAGCCAAAGTTCCCCAAATCCTCAAGAGAATCAAGCGTGGACGGCCCCGGGCTGAAAAAAACACGATTTCGTGAAAGCCGGTGTGCTAACTTTGTGGATAGGACATGCTTTTCGCCTGTCTCGCCGGCCCCCAACAGCGCGCCGCTTCAGCGAGGCGGTTTTCATAATACTTTGATGGATCCAGGAAACAATATGGTGCGGGAGTGACAAATGCGCGTGGCTCCAATGAATAGTCGCTTTCTTGATGCTTGCCGCCGCCGGCCGACCGATGTTCGCCCGGTGTGGTTCATGCGGCAGGCCGGCCGGTACATGAAGCAGTACCGCGACCTTCGCTCGAAACACTCGCTTCTCGAAATATGCAGACGCCCGGATCTGGCCGCGCAGGTGACGCTGCAGCCGGTGGAAATTCTGGACGTGGACGCAGCCATCATCTTTGCCGATTTGCTACTGCCGGTGGAACCCATGGGTTTGAAACTGCGCTTCGCCGCCGGAGAAGGGCCGGTGATCGACAATCCCGTGCGGACATCGAGCGACATCGACAGCCTTTCCATCTCCAATACCGACGACCTGGGCTATGTCGGCGAGGCCATTCAGATGGTCGTGAAGGCGCTCGCCGGCAGGGTGCCGGTGATCGGGTTCGTGGGCGCGCCGTTTACCATGGCCAGCTATATGATCGAGGGCGGGCCATCGCGGACGTTCCTGCGCACCAAGCAGATGATGTATCGCGACGAAACGTTGTGGCGCCGCCTGATGGGCAAGCTGGTGGACGTGCTGGGCGCATTTGCCGTGCTGCAGGTGTCGGCCGGCGCCCGGATCATCCAAGTCTTCGATAGCTGGGTCGGCGCGCTGGGCCCTGACGACTACGTACGTTACGTCGCGCCTTACTCGCGCGCGTTGATCGAACGCATCCGCGCCGCCGGCGTACCGGTAATTCACTTCGGTACGGGCGCCGCGGGATTCTTCCGCGAGTTGCACGCCGCCGGCGGCGACGTGATGGGCGTCGACTGGCGCATCAACATCGACCAGGCCTGGATGGACATCAGTTACCGCTCGGCGGTACAGGGGAACCTGGATCCCGCCGTGCTCCTCGCCCCGCTACCGGAATTGCGCATGCGCGTACACGAGTTGCTGAAGCGCACGGGATCCCGCCCCGGCCATATTTTCAACCTCGGCCACGGGATTCTGCCGGAGACCCCGGTGGAAAGCGTGAAGGCGTGTGTCGAGATCGTGCGGGAATTCAAACCCTAGTAGGATGCTGAAAATTCATCAAGCACATAGGCCACTGATAAACACGGACGACACCGATTCAAAGCAATGAACTTGCCCGACCGTATCCGCGTTCATCGGCGTCCATCGGCGGCCAAGAAGTCTTTTTTAGAAGTCGGCGAGTGTTATCTTTAGGCACGTGGGGCGCTTGGGGCCTTAGCCCCACGAACTTGGCGCAATGCAACGAGTCATCATCATCGGAGCCGGAATCTCCGGCCTCTCCGCCGCATACGACTTAACGCAAGCTGGCGTCGATTGCACAATTCTCGAGAAGCAACCCCGCCTAGGCGGCGTCATCGAAACCCGCGCCTGGGAAAACTGCCTGCTGGAATGCGGACCCGATAGTTTCATCAGCTCCAAGCCCGAAGCACTCACGCTGATCAAGGAACTGGGCCTCCAGAACCAAGTGATGGGCTCGAACGACCATCAGCGCACCACCTACATCCTGAAGAAAGGCCGCCTCGTCCCGCTTCCCGAAGGCGTGATGATGATCGTGCCAACCCGTGCGTTGCCGCTGTTGAAATCGCCGCTTCTCGGTTGGCGAACCAAGATCCGGATGGCCTTGGAACTGCTCCGGCAACCGGGCCCAGCCGACGATCGGAGTGTCGCCGAGTTCGTCATCGATCACTTCGGCCAGGAGACCTTGGATTATCTCGCCGAGCCGCTGCTTTCCGGCGTCTATGGCGGCGATCCACGCCAGTTGAGTGTGGCCAGCGTCCTGCCTCGGTTTCTCCAGATGGAGGCGCAGTACGGCAGTTTGGCCCGCGGCGCCCTGCGCTCCAAACGCGAAGGACCGTCCAATGGCTCGGTTTTCCAGACGTTGAAAGGCGGACTGGGAACGCTCGTCGAAGTTTTGGCGAAGGGGCTAACCGTGCGACACCAGGCCGCCGAGACGATCGAGCGGCGGAACGGCGGCGGTTTTCGTGTTCGGGCGGGCGGCTACTGGCTCGAGGCGGACCAGGTGGTTCTAGCCTGTCCCGCCTGGGCCGCCGCCATGCTGCTTCCCGGCGTGGACGCCGAACTCGCGCGGCTGCTCGGCGGCATTACTTACAGCTCCTCGCTGACGCTTTCACTGATTTACAAGTCTTCCGAATTCGACGGCATGCGTGCCGGCTTCGGTTTTCTGATTCCCAAGCGTGAGCGCCAACGCCTGGCAGCCGGCACATTCATCTCCACGAAATGGCGGCATCGCGCCCCGGAAGATCGCATTCTCCTCCGCTGCTTCTTCGGCGGCATTCACGATGAGGAAGTCTTGCGGGAATCCGATGAGTCCCTAATCGCGATTGCCCGCGAGGAGTTGCGCCGGATTCTCGGCCTCACCGCGTCTCCCATCTTCCACTCGATCGCTCGCTGGCCCCGCTCGATGGCGCAGTACCCCGTCGGCCACATAACGAGGGTCCAGGAAATCAGGGACCGTGCCGCGGCGACACCGGGGCTCCAGTTGGCTGGTAACGCGTACGAGGGGATCGGTATCCCGGACTGCGTGCGGACGGGACGCCGTGCGGCCCGGCAAATACTTGCTGGAACCGCGTTGCCCGTCGCGCTATGAGAATCTTGGTCAGCGACGATCAGGCCGATGTCCTGGAGGCCATCCGGTTGCTGCTCAAGGGCGCGAACCACGAGGCCGAAACCGTGGACTCGCCGCGCGCCGCTCTCTCCGCCGTCGAGCGACACGCCTTCGACCTGATCCTGGTGGACATGAACTACTCGCGCGACACCACTTCGGGCGACGAAGGGCTGGCTCTGCTGGACGAACTGCTGGCGCGCGAGGGTATGCCACCGGTGATCGTCATGACCGCTTGGTCGAGCGTCGATCTGGCCGTGGAAGCAATGCGGCGCGGCGCGGCCGACTTCATCCAAAAACCCTGGGACAACGCCAGGCTGTTGGCCACCATCGAGAAGCAGGCCCATCGCTCCAAGACGCGCCAGAGCGCCAAGAGCGAACTTGAGATCGCCCGCCACGTGCAGCAGCGCCTGCTGCCTCAGCACGGGCAGACGCTGCGGACCGTGACGTATGGAGGCCGCTGCCTTCCGGCCCGTGAAGTCGGAGGAGATTACTTCGACTTTCTCGATTTGGGACCCGGACGGCTGGGAGTGCTGCTCGCCGACGTCTCCGGTAAAGGCGTCGCGGGGGCTCTCCTGACCGCGAACCTTCAGGCGTCCTTCCGCAGCCAGCTCGAGCTGGGCGTACGGCATCCCAAGGCGTTGCTGGCCTCGGTAAACAAGCTGTTCCACGAATCGACGCCGGCCGAATACTTCGCCACCGCGTTTTTCGGTGAGTACCGCGATCACAGCCAGGAGCTGCGCTACATCAACTGCGGCCATCCCTCGGCGATTCTGGCGCGCGCCGACGGTACGGTGGAGCACCTCGAGTCCACGGCTCTGCCCTTAGGCGTGTTCGGGTCATGGAAATGCACCGAGAAGAGCGTCCCGCTTCAGCCCGGCGACCTGGTGTTGGTGTTTTCAGACGGCGTGCTGGAGGCGGGCGTCGAGCACGGCGAGGAGTTCGGCGAGGAGCGCCTCCTGGAGACGCTTCGTTCCGCGGCTCCACGATCCAGCGTGGAAGAATTGTTGGATCACGTTGTGGACGCCGTGTTGCGTTTCAGCCCCGGCGCCCAGTCTGACGACGTAACGCTGGTCGCGCTGAGCGCCGTGTGACCCCGCCCTAACGGGCGGGGCTTTTCGGCGTGGTTGATGAGTGCCGTGGACGGGCGCAAACCCGCAAATCCCTGCCCGTCAGGGCGGGGTTCTGTTGAGCGATCTACTCCACTACTGCGCTCCGCGGCCCAGCAGCATAGTCTTGATCGTGTGGAAAACGATGTAGGCGTCCAGGGACACGGCAAGGTTCTTGATGTAGTACAGGTCGTACTCCAGCTTGATCAGAGTGTCCTCGATCGAATCCCCATACTTGTGGTTGATTTGCGCCCAGCCGGTGATGCCGGGCTTTACGCAATGGCGCTGGCGATAGTACGGAATCGTCTCCTGCAGGACGGCCACGAATTCCGGGCGTTCCGGGCGAGGGCCCACGATGGACATCTCGCCGCGCAGGACGTTGAACAGTTGCGGCAGCTCATCCAGCCGCAGATTGCGCAGCCAGCGTCCCCACGGCGTAATCCGTGGATCGTCCTTAGTGGCCCAAATCGCGCCGGTGCGCGCCTCCGCGTCCTGGTACATGGAACGGAATTTGAACACGGTAAACGGCACGCCGTCAAAGCCGACGCGCGTCTGGCGAAACAGGACCGGGCCGGGAGACGACAATTTCACCGCCACGGCGACCACAGCCATCACCGGAAGCGTTACCACCACTCCGATGAAACCCATTAGAAAAGAGTAAACCGATTGCAGCGCGATGCTGCCGGGGCGCGGACCCAGCTCGGCTGAGAAGATCAACTGAGACGGCCGGAGATCGCGGGTCGACACACGGCGGAAAATGGCCTCATACGTAATGGCGGCTTCCTCGATGCGGATCCCGGAGAAGCGCAGATACAGCAACCGCTCCACCGGCAGATTCCGGCGGCGCTCCGTCATGCCTACCACGATGGTGTCGGGGCGCTGCGCGGCGACGATCTGGTCCAGCTCCGCGATCGCGCCCAGCCGGGGCGCTCCGGAGAGATACTCGGGGGCGTCCGGATCGTTATCCAAGTATCCGATGACTGCCAGACCTAACTCGGGCTGCTCAAATATGCGGACAATGATCTGGCGCACCGCCTCGGAGGATCCGAGAAACAACAATCGTTGCGAGCCGAGCGCCTTCCACACCGCCTTGGTGAATAGGATGCGCCACAGAGGCAGCACCACGAGCGCCAACAGGCTGCCGTACATCATGGTCCCTCGGGGCAGCAACAAAACATTCCAGCGCCCGTAGTTCAGCAGCGCCTGAAGCAGGAACGCGACGCCCAGCACCAGGCAGAACTGCTGGAACAACAGGATACGAGAGCGAATGCGGTAGTTGTCGTACAGGTCGTAGAAGTAGAAGCCGAGCAGGATCACCACCACCAGAAGGCCGATGGCCCACAGGCCGCCATCGTCGAGCAGGTATACGTCTACCGCCACCTGGAGCGCCCAGTACGTCGCCAGCACGTAGCAGGAGAAGATGAGAATCGCTTCGGAAACGACCAGTGCGACTACGTTGCCGGGGAAGGAAACTTTGAAGAGCCGGATCATCTAGCCGACCTTGGCAAGCACGAACCACTCACGGTACCAACGATTCGAATTCGCCTCGGGAAGTAACGTCCGGAGCCATCGGCGGGGACGAGGACGAAGACAATTGTAACGTATCTGAAGGGGACCATCCGCACCCGGAATCCGCGATGATACCATGCAGGACCCCTTCCGGAACCACCATGGCATAATGGTGCCAGTGGCTGCCCAGACGACCTCCCGAGCCCCGGCCGCGGTCCTTTCGGTCCCTAACGTCTCGTGCCGTGGATCAAACTGATCTTCTGGTTGTCGCTGGGAGTGGGGGTCTACTCCTACTTCGGCTATCCCGTCGTCTTATGGCTTCTGCGGCTGTTATTCCATCGGCCGGTCCGGAAGCAGGCCTTTGAACCCACCGTCACGCTGCTGATCCCTGCGTACAACGAAGCCGAGCACATTGCCGGGAAGATTCGGGATTCGCTCCAACTCGATTATCCAGTCGAGAAGCTCGAAATCCTGGTGGTCTGTGATGGATCGCGGGACGCGACTCCATCGATCGCGCAAAGCTCGGCGGACGGTGTTCGCGTTCGCGTGTTGCATTTTCCGGAGAACCGCGGCAAGATCAGCACGCTCAACGACGGAGTGCGCCAGGCCCGCGGCGAGATCGTGGTGTTCTCCGATGCCACGGCGCTGCTGTATCCTGATTCCCTGCGCTGGCTAATGACCAATTTTGCCGATCCCGCGGTGGGTGCGGCCAGCGGCCGGTACACGGTCATCCGGGCCGACGAGGTGAGCATTGGCAAATCGGAGGATTTTTACTGGAAATACGAGACGTTTCTGAAAGTGCAGGAGTCCGAAATCGACTCGATGCTCGGCGCGCACGGCCATTTGCACGCGATTCGGCGCGATCTATACAACTATCCTTCGCCCGGCACCATCAATGACGATTACGTGATTCCGGTGTCGGTGCTCGCCAAAGGCTACCGTGCCGTGTACGAACCACGAGCCGTCGTGTATGAAGACGCGCGCGAAATGACGGGATTCGGCCGCCGGGTCCGCATCATGGCGGGCAATCTGCAACAACTGCGGGAGATCAAGGGGCTGCTGCGGCCGTTTCGGGCTTTGCCGCTGTTCTTCTTTCTCTCCCACAAGGTCAGCCGCCTGTTGGTTCCCTTCGCCATGGTTGCCGCCCTGGTGACCAATCTGCTGCTGATCGGCCCGTTCGTATACACGTCGCTGTTTTGGCTCCAGGCATTGTTCTATGTGCTGTCCGTGATCGGCGCAACGGTTCCGCTCCGGCCGAAAGTCTTGTTGTTGCCCTACTACTTCTCCATGATCAACGCCGCCTTCTTCTTCGGGCTATATCACGCCTTGACCAGCCGGCGGCGCATGGCTTGGAAG
>JBGPHB010000058.1:0-10459 GCA_041484155.1 Bryobacteraceae bacterium | reverse complement strand
GTCTTTTCCTCAAGCACTTCCAGCGGCTCCTGCGACGACAACGCCTGCAACTGGTTAAAGCCCTCGATGGCCCGCTTCTGAATGTCGGGCGAAGCCGGCTCGGACTCGTCGTCGTCAAAAAACTCCACCGAGCCGCGTAAAAAAGCGCGCTCGTCATTGAGCAGTACGATCTCGAACCGCCGCCGGCCTTGGGTCAGGATGTCCATTCTTCCGTCCGGATACTGCCGCAGGACCTTTTCCACGGTGGCCGTGCACCCGGTGTTCACAATACCCTTGTCGTTCGCCAACACCACGCCGAATTCAATGCGATCGCGGATCGCTTCGCCGATCATTTCCTTGTAGCGGTCCTCGAAAATGTGCAGCGGAAGCTCCGATCCCGGAAACAGGACCACCTGTAGGGGAAACAACGGCAAGAGTCCCGGCTGCATGCTACCATTATGGTTCCGTCGAGCCTCGTCTCGCCAACAGCCATGATTCTCAAGCTGAAACGGACCCCGGGGATCTATTTGGTTGGGTTCATGGGAAGCGGCAAGTCGACTGTCGGCCGGGCGCTGGCCGACGAGTTGGGGTGGAACTTCGGCGACCTGGACGCCGACATCGAACTTCGAGCCAGCGCCACTGTCACGCAGATTTTCGATACGCTCGGTGAGGCCGTGTTCCGCGAAATGGAGACCGAAGCCCTGCGCGAGCGGGTGCACACGGTGCAGATGGGCCGTCCCCACGTCCTCTCGTTAGGCGGAGGCGCTTTCTTGCGCGACGAAAACTACGAGCTGGTATCCAACCACGGCATAACGGTGTGGCTCGACTGCCCCTTTTCAGTGATCGAGCGGCGCGTGGCCACTGAGACCCACCGTCCGCTCGCTCGCGACCTCGGCCGGCTCCAGAGTCTTTTTGACGTGCGTCGCGACGGGTATGCGCGCGCCGATTATCGCATCGAAGTACCGGATGACGACGCCGCTTCCGCTGTGGCTCGAATTCTCGCGCTCCCGCTGTTCTGACACCAAGTGAGCCGCAAACACGCCCTCCGGATCTTTCATGCGGCCCTCAAAGCTGCCGATCCCGAACAAGCCGTATTGCGTCATCTGCGCCGCGAGGGCGATACTTTGGTGGCCGGCCGCCGCCGCTACCGGCTCTCAAAATTCGACCGCATTCAAGTTATCGGGGCAGGGAAGGCGAGCGCAGCCATGGCGCACGCCGTCGAGCGTGTGCTCGGCCGGCGCATCTCCGGCGGCGTCATCAACGTGCAGGACGGACAAACCGCGCGCCTGCGCCGTATCGCGCTCAACCCCTCGGGCCACCCCGTCCCGGATGAGCGCGGCGTCGAAGGGTCGCGCCGAATCCTAGAAATCGCTCGCGCTGCCGGCCCTCGCGACCTGCTCATTTGCGTCATCTCCGGCGGCGCATCGGCGCTCATGCCGGCTCCCGCGCCACCCAATTCTCTTGCCGCGAAACAGGCGGCCACCCGCCAGCTCCTCGCTTGCGGAGCGACCATCCACGAAATTAACACGGTCCGCAAACACATCTCTCAAGTCAAGGGCGGGCAACTGGCGAAGGTCGCCGCGCCTGCGACCGTCCTCGCGCTGATTCTCTCCGACGTCATCGGCGACGATCTGGACGTGATCGGTTCCGGACCCACCGTCCCGGACCGCTCGACCACCGTGGATGCCGCACGCATCTTCGGAAAATACTCGATCCGTCCGCTTGCCCTTCACGAGACCCCGAAAGCGCTCCACCGCGTGCACAACCTGATCGTCGGTAGTAACCGTCAGGCCATCAATGCAGCTGCCAGGCAAGCCCGCGCCCTCGGCTACCGCACCGTGGTGCTCTCGACGTGCATCGAAGGCGAGACCCGCGATATCGCCTCCATGCACGCCGCCATCGCAAAAGAGCAACGGCCACCGGTTTGCATCCTTTCAGGCGGAGAAACCACCGTGACCCTCCGCGGAAAAGGTTTGGGCGGCAGAAACCAGGAGTTCGTGCTCGCCGCCGCGATTGCCCTTGACGGATTCGGCCCCGTGACCATCTTCAGTGGTGGTACGGACGGCATAGACGGTCCCACGGACGCCGCCGGCGCCATCGCCGACGAAACCACAATCGCCCGAGCCCGGTCCCTTGGCTTAGACGCACACAAATTTCTGACGGAGAATGATTCGTACCGCTTCTTCGACCGCCTAGGAGCGCTGGTCAAAACCGGTCCGACAGGCACAAACGTAATGGACGTTCGGATTCTGCTAGTCCGGTGACCGCGTGATTCGGTTCCACACCCCGCCCTGACGGGCCGGGCTTTATCGTACGTTTACAACACCCCGCAAGCCCTGCCCGTTAGGGCGGGGTTCTGTTTCACAAATGAAACTCCAGGCCCTACGCTCACGGGCGGGGCTGGCCGCGCGTTTGCAACCGCTACAACTGCACCGGCCATCCGAAGGTGTTAAGAATTTGGCTTCTCAGCCCGCTCCCTCATGGTCGCAGTTCGATAAGTGGCTGATTGCGCAAAGTGCCGACACCGAACCGCGACCGCGAGGGAGCGGGCTGAACGAATTTTTCACGCCTTCTCAGGGGGGAACATTATTTCACACGGTCAGAGACCTAGTGTAGTGCGGCAAGCAGACCAACGATTATCCAGATGCGCAAAAGGGGCTCGAATTTCGCCGTCGTTGCGAAATTCGTGCCTGTTACCATTTTCCCCGTTTTCAAAACGTGTGCTTCGGATAGGCAAAACCGGTACACGCACGAATTTCGCAAAACCGGCGAAAGTCGAGCCAGTCCCGGTTTTGCGCACTCTACCGTTACTCAACACGACTTGCGCCGCAGACCACTAGCACCCGCTACCAACCGAGCCGGTTAACGCCGCTCACGAAATCAAAGTGATCGTCCCGGCTCAGGATGGGGAGTGTATGCTGGCGCGCGAGCGCCGCGATCCACGCGTCGTTGGCAGGGATCGGAGTACCCGCACGCTTCAACTCCAGGCGAATTTCAGCGTACCGGGCTGAAGTCTCCTCGGTTACATCTCTGGCAAATTGCTGAACTGCCGCAGGCTCGCCTTCAGCGATGGCGGACAGCGCATTGGTGTCGAGGATCATGCACGATCCGCTGGTTCGATCTTCTCAAACTCCTCCGCGATCAGCTTGTTAATCCGCTCGTCTCGGCGCGACGGAACACGGGATCGGGAATCTCCAGCGTCATCTTCACGTATCCACTGTGACAGAATAAACCCATGTCCATCCAGTCCCAATCTGAGCTCGAGAAACTGCGGATCATCGGAAAAATCGTTCGCAAGGCGCTCGACACGACCGCCGCCGCAGTCCGGCCCGGCATCACCACTCGCGAGTTGGACGAAATCGGCGCCCGCGTACTGTCCGAGAACGGTGCCGAATCCGCGCCACCCAAGGTCTACGGCTTCCCCGGCGCGCTCTGCATCAGCGTCAATGACGAAGCCATCCACGGGATTCCCGGGGATCGTGTGATCCAGTCCGGCGATCTCGTGAAGCTCGATCTGGTCGCGGAAAAGGGTGGTTTTCATGCCGATGCCGCGGTCACCCTCAGTGTGGGCGAAGTCGGCAAGACCGCCGGCGCGCTTGCACGGTGCGCCGAAAGCGCCTTCCGCCAAGCCGCACGAACTGCACGTGCCGGAAACCGGGTGTACGACATCGGCCGCGCCGTGGAACGCGAAACCAAGCGCTGCGGTTTTCAAGTCATGCGCGAGCTATGTGGCCACGGAGTCGGGCGCACCATTCACGAGCCGCCGAGCATCCCGAACTATCATGATTCTCGCTTCCGGTCCCGCCTCACCGAAGGCCTGGTCATCACCATAGAGCCGATTATTTCCGCCGGTAGCGGCGACAGCGTTCTCAAGCACGACCAATGGACCATCTGTACAGCCGATGGCAGTCTGTCGGCCCACTACGAACACACGGTGGTCGTTACGAGGAACGAACCAATTGTATTGACAGCGGCATAAACGGGAGAATATGATGCGAAACTTGAACCACGGATTGCTTGTTTTAGCTCTTTTGATCCCAACTGCGTACGGCCAGCCAAAGCTGACCGGCGTCATCGATATCCACGCGCACAGCGCCCCCGACAGCACGGAGCGCTCCATCGACGCGATCGACCTGGCGCGACTCGCCAAGGAACGCGGCATGCGCGGGCTGGTGCTCAAGAACCACTATGAGTCGACGGCAGCGCTGGCGTATCTTGTTCGCAAGGAGGTCCCAGGCATAGAAATCTTCGGTGGGATCGACCTGAACCGCTCGGTCGGCGGCCTCAATCCTGCCGCGATCGAGCGCATGGTCCTGATGAAGGGTGGCTGGGGCCGCGTAGTTTGGATGCCCACCTTCGACGCCGAAAACCAGGTGAGGTACTCCAAGGAGAACCGCCCGTTTGTTTCCGTTTCTAGAGAGGGCCACCTGCTTCCCGAGGTACAACAGGTAATCGCCCTCGTGGCGAAAAACCAGTTGATGCTTGAGACCGGCCATTCCTCGCCCGAAGAAGGACTCATGATCGTTCGCGAAGCCAAGCGCCAGGGCGTCCAGCACATGGTCGTCACCCACGCCATGCAGGCGCCGGTGAAAATGACAATTCCGCAAATGAAAGAAGCCGCCGGCCAGGGGGCCTTCATCGAATTCGTGTACGGCGGCCTGATTGGACGAAACCCGGAGCTTCGCATCGGCGACTTCGCCAAAGCGATTCGCGAGATTGGCCCGGCCTCATGTATTCTTTCGAGCGACCTTGGCCAAGCCACCAATCCCTTGCACCCCGACGGCTTGGCTACGTTCTTTGAGGCGCTCCGCAAGGAAGGGTTTTCTCAGGCTGACATTGACCTGATGTCGGGGACCAATCCAGCCCGCGCCCTAGGTCTCAAATAGCGTCAGCGCGGCTCCATGCCCTTGGCTTTGTAAACTGACGCGACCTTCGGCCCTGTAAGAAACTTGATCAATGCCTTGCCAGCCTGCGGATTCTTGGCCTGAACGCTCACGCCCGTCGCAAAGCTCACGTAATTTTGCAGCTTTGCAGGAAGGGGCCCGAGAAGTTCGACGCCCGGCGCCGGCAGGATCTCGCTGATCAGCGTCATGAGAATCTCCGCCTCGCCATCCGCAACGCTCGCGGCCGCGCGCACGGAGCCCGGCTGGAGGCGGATCTTGGGTTTCATATCCTCGGCGATTCCGAGATGATCGAGCATTTGGGCGATGTAAACCCTGCTTGCGCCATCCGACGCCCAGGTAACCGATTTTGAATTCAGCAGCGTTTTCTTGAACGCCTCGGGCGACCCGATATCGGGCTTAGCCGCACCGGCGCGAATGCCGACGCCGATGCCGCAGCGGGCCAGATCGGCGCGCGTGGCGCCCGCGATCTTCCCCGCCTTAATCGCGTCATCAATGGCGTCGGCCGTGAGGAGCGCAACGTCGAACGCCTCTCCCGCCTCGATCCGCTGCTTCAGCCCCGCGGTCGTACCGAACTGTATCGCCAGCGAAACCCCGAGGGCGTGTTCGCTCTTCGCCTTGAGGTCATCGATCACCGCCTTGACCCCATTGGAAGCAAATACGTGAATCTCGGCAGTCTGCGCCACAGCCGCGTGCGCGAACAACAATATGAATCCGGCAGCCGTTGCCGCGATCGAGCGTGTCTTTGTCATGCTCGTCAAACCATATCACAACTCAGTTGAACTGCGAGGCAGTAATGAAAACGCCCTTCCGCGCTCTACTTGAAGATATCCTTGAGCCGCCCGAAAAAGCCTTTGCGTTCCTTCTTTTCGGGTTCCGGCGGCGGGGCGGGTGTGATCTGAATGCTCCGGACCGCCTTACGGTCGGAGGCTGGGGGAAGGGCCGCGATCACGGGCGCTCTTTCGCTGGATTCGGAAGCCGACTTGGATGGTTCCCATCCGGCGATCTGGGTCCTGCTGCCGCCATGCAGGCGGCACACTTCCACCGGCTGGGTCCCCGAGATGAACACCTGATTCCGCACTTTGGGGCAGTTCGGCGTCGCCAATTGTCCGGTCTCGGCGTCGATGTCGGCGGCGACAATCCCCTCCGGCGGTTCGAACGCATGCACGTTGCGATACTCGCGGTGCTGGTGTGCCCGTTTCATGAACTCCGCCCAGATGGGCAGCGCGCTGTGGGCGCCCTCCAGCTTGAAATCGCGATTGTCGTCGAATCCCACCCACACCACGCAGATCAGCTTCGAAGTGAAGCCGGCGAACCATCCGTCGCGCGATGTGCCGGTCTTGCCGGCTGCCGGGAGATTGAAGCCCTTCGCATGCACACCGGCGCCGGTGCCCGTGCGCAGCACCTCTTCCAGCGTGTTTTCGACCAGGTAGGCAACCCGCGGATCGAGCGCGGGACGGCGCTCCATCTTGGATTCAAAAATGGGTGCGCCATGCTGATCGCGGATGTTCTTGATGAAGCTGGATTTCACCAGATCGCCGCCATTTACAAACACCGTATAAGCGCTGGCAATCTCGAGCGGCATCACTTCATAGGCGCCGAGCGCGATCGACGGCGTCGCCTTAATGTCGACGTTCATCCCGGCGGCGCGGGCCGTGGCGGCGACTTTGTCGTATCCCACCATCTCCGCCACCTTCACTGCCGGCACATTCACCGAATGCGCGAGCGCATACCACAGCGGTATTTCGCCGCGATACTCGTTTTTGAAATTCGCGGGCTCGTAGGGTTTTTCGTCGAACCAGAACGTGGTGGGTTCGTCGGTGACTACGGTGGCAGGGGTGATGACCGGACCGCCTTCGGTGAGCGCCGAGCCGAAAGCGGCGGCATAGACGAAAGGCTTAAAGGACGAGCCCGGCTGCCGCTTCGCCACGGCATGATCCAATTGGCTGACGCCGTAGCTGCGCCCGCCCACCAGCGCCAGCGGCGCTCCGGTTTGCGCATCCAGTACGACCAGCGCCACCTGTGCCAGCGGCATCTTATCGGTGCCGTACAGCTTTGACCGGTGTTTCCATTGCTTGTCGGTTTCTTCAATTCCGATGCGCACCGCCGCCATTGCGTCACGTTGCAGTTCCATGTTCAGCGTGGTGTACACACGGTAGGACGTATTCTGGAAGTCGCGCTGAGAGAACTGGCTCTGCAGCGCATCGTTTACCAGGTCGACGAAGTATGGAGCATCGGTCGATTCCGCCTCCTCGCGAGTCACCTTAAGAGGCGAGGCTGCGGCTTCCTCGTACTCGTGTTCGGTGATGAATCCGTTCTCGTGCATCGCCTTGAGCACGACATTCCGGCGCGCTTTCGCCCGGTCCCCATAGCGGAATGGGTTTCGGCCCATGGGCGCCGAAATCAACCCCGCCAGCAGCGCGGCGTCGGATACGCTGACTTGACTCAAATCCTTGCCGAGGTACGCTTCGCTCGCCTGGCCGAATCCCCGAATGCCGAAACTGCCCTGGTGCCCGAGATCGATGGTGTTGGCGTAATACTCAAAGATCTGTTGCTTGGTCAGCTTTCGTTCCAGTTCCAGCGTGATCAGCGTTTCGGGAACCTTGCGCCGCCAGCCGCGTTCATTCCCGAGCCATAGAGTGCGCGCCAATTGCTGCGTGAGCGTGGAAGCACCCTGGAGCCGCCGCTCCGTCACGTCTTTCCAGGCCGCGCGCAAAATGCCGATCGGATCGAACCCCGAATGCTGGAAGAAATGTTTGTCCTCCGCCGAGATGGCCGCGTCGATCATCACCTTCGGAATCTCGTTGAAGTGTACGATCCTGCGCTTCTCGCGTTTGCTGTCGAAGAGATTGGTGATCAGTTCCGGTTCCAGAAAAAACTGCGTGCGCGCGCTCTGATCGCGCAGCGAGATGATCTGCGTGACGCGTCCGCTCTGGATCTTGACTACAGCGCCTTCCGGATCGTAGGCATCCGGTCCGGGATTGATCTCAATGGCGTCGGGGCGGACGCGATACCATCCGAGCCGGTTGTTGGTCAATTCCGAATAACCGCAACGCTGGAGGTACACCGCGATCTCGCCAGGTTTAGCGTCGTCGCCCAGCATCAGTGGACGGGGCGCGGCGTAGAGCAGCGAAGTGTTGGCAAACGGCCCGGCCCTGAGTTTCTCCTCCGTGAGGCGCGCATACTTCACGTAGTAGTAGGTGAAGATGGAAAGACCCAAGGTGACCATGAGTGCGGACACCACCACAACAGCCCTCCCCCACGGATTGAGGAGGAAGCGAACGAACAGCGCCTTACGTTGCAGCTTGACGGCCACGGGTTATTTTTTCGTCTCTTCCAGGGAAAACAATTCTTTCCACATGTCTTCGTGCGGCTCCCAGGCCGGTTCCTGATGGCCGGTGATCTGGAGCTCGGCAACTTTCAGCGTGCCATGTCCGTAAAGGCAAATGTATTCGGTGCGGGGCGCTCCCAGCAGTACGTGCGTCCAGGAGCCGGTCTGGATCGGCATCCGCAAACGGCGGAGGCAGGTGCGGCAGCGATGGCGCTGATCCCAGACGATGGCCCGCACCACGCCCACCGCGAATAGCGTGTAGAGCAACAGCACGATCGTGTAGCTGAAGTCATGGGCCGCCGGCCAGGGTCCACCTTCGACGTATGGCCTTGGGGCGGGGAAGAGGTGAGCGATCCCCCGGTCCAGCGCATACAGGAATCCGCCGGCAACGGCAAGTTTGGCGACCAGGTAAGCCCAGTACTTCATAGATCCTTGGACACTAGCACGGGCCTTCTGGTTCCTGACCCGTATCTGACCTGTTTTTAGTCTGACACATCTCACTACAAAAGACGTATGCGATGCTACGATTGTTCCGCTCCGGCTGTGGAGCGGGACTTTGGCCTGCAACCCCGCCCTGACGGGCAGGGCTTTGCGGGTTTGCGCCCGTCCACGCCACTCGTCAACCACGCCGGAAAGCCCCGCCCGTTAGGGCGGGGTTACAGCCCAGAGCTCGATGAAGTTCTGCGGGGTAACGCAGATGCGGTTTCGTTCTTTGGCTGAACCTCGTTATCGCGTCACAGTCCGCGACGACACCTCCAGTCAATCGCACCCCAGCGCGTAGCGTAGCGCGGCGCACAACTCTTGGAGCTTTGCCGGCCCAAGCTGTGCCACCCGTCGTCCCAGCGTGTTTTGGGGGATGGTAACAGCGTTGTGAAGGTTGACGACGCATTGGTTCTTCATCCCGTCAGCCTCGTCCAGGAGCACCTCAGATGCTACACCGCGAATCGTGGATGTCAGAGGAGCGATGGTTACCGAAGACAGAAATCTGAGGGAGCTATCTCGGGTCAAAACCACTACTGGACGAAGTTTGTCTGGAGTTTTGGAACGGTAGAGATGCACGTCGCCGCGAGCTATTCTTGCGGCCACACGGCCTCCGCCAGCCAGGGTTCCCATTCTTTAGCTCGCTGGGGTTGGATCTCATAACCTCGACGTTCTTGTTCCTCTAATTCTCGGACCTTCAATTGCCGTAGATGCGCACGAAGAGCGTTCCGGATCAATGCGGACCGATTCAGCTTGATCTGTCTGGCGGCGCGGTCAGTCGCTTTGAGCAGTTGAGAATCGATGACGACCTGGATGGTTTCCATACTGGTGTGGAGCCTACTCCATAGTGTACTCCACAGTCCCATCTTGTTGTTCCCGGGAAATCCGCCGGCGAACAACTTCGGCATCGTCTGGTCTGAGTGACGCGTTTTATTGGACTGCGATCAGATTCCCGGCGGGCGTCTGCGACCGGGGTCCGTCGGGTATGGCGTAGCCACACCAGATCAAATTGTCACCCGTTGGCGTCCCCGCGGGAATCACCAGGTTGAGTTGCGTCAAGCCCGGCGAGATGATGGCCCCTGGAACGGTCGCCAGTTTCGTTCCGACGAAACACAAAACGGTTCCCGGCAGCGGCCCGCTCTGTGTGGCGGAGCCGTTGACCACCGGCGTCGATGGCAGTCCGAATCCGATGGGGAACAGAAGCACGGTTTCGCCGGCCTTGGCGGGCGTCGACGCGCCGGGGTACAGCGTCACGGGACCTACCAGGCTGCCGTCGAGATGCACTGCCACCACATCTCCGCGGGCGCTGAACAGAAGAAAGGACGGCTGGATCTGGGCGGTTCGGTCCACGATGAACGCGGGGCTCGAAACGCCATTATTCGTCACGACCACCGATGCCGTCGGTCCCGCCGGAGCGATGGTATCGAGTGGCGTTAAAACATTGATCTGATCCTTCGCGCAGGCTGAATCCGTGACAGCGCTGCAGAAAAAGTACACGTATGCAGGCAGTCCATTTACCAGAACGCTGACGCCCCGGAGATCGGTTGGCATTTTCCCGGACGCGAACGAAGAAGCATCGCTCCACGTCACTCCCGCGGAGGGTGTATTGGCGGGAACCAGGTTGGTCCCCTTGATCACGATCCAGGTGTTCTGGGCGAGTTCAGGAACGCCAACTCGTGCGACGTTTATCGCGTAACGGGCGGTGGTCATGGGATGCGATGGTGGGAGTCCAGAGAGGATCAAACTGCTTACAAGGACACGATGATCC
>JBGPHB010000057.1:0-10558 GCA_041484155.1 Bryobacteraceae bacterium | reverse complement strand
GGCGGTTTCAGGAAGCGGCTGCACAACATGGGGGTCAGGCTGAGCGAGACGAAACCGGAAATCAGGATCGAAACGATGATGACTACCGCGAACTCGTGAAACAGGCGTCCCACGATTCCACCCATGAACAGCACCGGGATGAAGACCGCGGCCAGCGAGAGCGTCATCGACAGGATGGTGAAGGCGATCTCTTTTCCGCCTTCCAGCGCCGCCTCCAACCGCGTCTTCCCCATTTCCATATGCCGGACGACGTTCTCCAGAACCACGATGGCGTCATCCACCACAAATCCGACGGCGAGAGTGAGAGCCATCAACGAGAGATTGTCCAGCGAATAACCAAACAGGGACATCACAGCGAAGGTGCCCACCACCGACAGAGGCAGGGCCAGGCTGGGGATGATGGTGGCCGAGAGGTTACGCAAGAACAAAAAGATCACCAGGATCACCAGCCCCATCGCCAGCAGGAGCGAGAGCTTGACGTCGTTGACCGACTCACGAATCGATTCGGAACGGTCATACACCGTGTCCAGGATGATCGAGGGCGGGAGCTGCGCGCGGAATTCGGGTATCAGTGCTTTCACCCGGTCGACGACTTCCACGGTGTTGGTTCCGGGCTGCCGCTGGACCTGGAACATGATCGCGCGGATGTTGTTGAACGAAGCGACGTTCTTGTCATTCTGGACGCTATCGATCACCTGGCCCAGATCTTCGAGGCGCACGGGCGCGCCGTTCCGGTAGGCAACAATCAGGGGCCGGTAAGCCGCGGCGGTCATCACCTGGCCATTGGCCTCCACCGTGAACGCCTGCTGAGGTCCCCACAACGTTCCGGCTGGGAGATTTACGTTATGCCGGCCGATCGAATCGGCAACTTCATCGATTCCAATGCCGCGGGCGACGAGTTTGTTGGGGTCAAGCTGCGCGCGGACCGCGTACTTGGCCGCTCCGAAGACCTGTACCTGTGAGACACCGCTCAGGCTGGAGATCCGCGGCGCGATCATGACTTCGGCGTACTCGTCCACCACTTGCAAGGAGAGCGTCTCGGAATGCAGACCCATGAACAGGATCGCCTGGTCGGCGGGGTTCACTTTTTGAAGCGTGGGCGGGGCCGGCATGTTGGGCGGAAGTCTTCGGAGAACCGAAGAGATCGCGGCCTGCACGTCCTGAGCGGCGGCATCGATGTTGCGGTCCAGTACGAACTGCAGGGTGAGGTTGGTTTGGCCCCGGACACTCGAGGAGGTGATGGAATCGAGACCGGGGACCGTCGAAAACTGCCGCTCCAGAGGGGTCGCCACCGAGGCCGCCATGGTCTCCGGACTGGCGCCGGGAAGCTGGGCTTGCACCTGCAGTGTGGGAAAGTCGATCACGGGCAGATCAGCTACTGGGAGCGAGCGATACCCCGCCACGCCGAACAGCAGGATTGCCATCATGACCAGGACGGTCATCACTGGCCGCTTGATAAACAAGGCGGTCAGATTCATTGCACACCCCTACATCGTTGGAAACGAAGGTCCAAAGACCATACTACCGGTAGCTGAGGCAATCGACCACTGCCGAAAGGACTACTGTTATCTGGATTAGGAACCCCGCCCTTACGGGCAGGGCTGGCGGGGTGTTGAAAAACGCGCGACCGCGCCGTCAACCCCGACAAGCCCCGCCCGTCAGGGCGGGGTCCAGCTACGATTTACCAAGAACGCGGACGCGCGTGCCGGTATCGAGCCGGTTCAGCAACGTGGTGGCGACTTGGTCGCCTGCCTCAACCCCTTCCACGATTTCGACCTTGTCCCCGAACCGGTCGCCTAGTTTCACCTCGCGCGCCTGGATCACACCATCTTCCACGACATAGGCTTTGTTGGCGCCGTACACGTAGCTGACTGCGCTGGCCGGTACCATCCGGATCTGTTCCACTCGATCGGTGGGGATGCGGGCCCGCGCGTAAGAGCCGGGCTTCAGCAAACTGGTCGGATTCTCCAGCAGCACTTCGACCACGAAGGTGCGTTTGGTCTGATCGACGGTGGGCGAGATTCTCCAGATCTTGCCGGTGAAGTGGCGGCCTTCAAACGCTTCTACCTCGCAATCCGCAACCTGCTCTACCTTGACCCACGGCGCCATGCGTTCCGGCACTTCCAGGCGCAGGCGAATAGGATCGATCTTCACCAGCGTGATCAGCGGGGTATTGACCCGCACGTACTGGCCGGGGGTGACGACCCGTTCCTTCACATACCCATTGAAAGGAGCCCGTACGCTGGCGTCGCGCAGCTTTTTCTTCTGCAACTCCACCTGCGCCCTGAACTGCTCCACCGTCTGGATCAGATTCCGCGCGGTGTAGATCGAGTTTTCGTAGGCAGCCTGCATGGCGCTGAATCGCGACTGGGCTTGATCGAGGTCGGACTTCGACATGATCTGCTGATCAACCAGACTCTTCACGCGGTTGAAGCGCGTCTCGGCATCGAATAAATCCGCCTGCGCCTGGCGGGGGCCGGGCGCGTCCTTAACATCGTTGAGCTTGGCGTTGTCTTCCTTCAGGCCGAGACGCTCGAGCGCCTGGCGCAACTGCGCCTCCTGCTGGGCCAGCAGGTAGCGCTGCTCTTCGTCGGCGATATGCACCATGACCTGACCGGCGGTCACCTGGTCGCCGAGATCCACTTTGATATCGTCGATACGGCCGTCGAGTTCCGCGCTGATGCTCGACTCATCGAACGGAAACATGGTGCCTACGGATTCGACCACGCGCCGCACCTCACGCACTTCCACGGGGGCGACTTTCACGGAGAGAGCGCCCGTGTCCTTCGCCTGCACCGGCGGTTGCCGGGAGCATCCACTCAGGGCGAGCAGAAGGACAGTACCGAGAACGAGGTTGAAGTTTCGCAAGGCTTTCTATCTTAGCAAGCTGGACCTAATCGCCCATAGCCGGGGCCTGCGCGGGCGCGGGAGCCCGGCGGCGCGCCAGCAGCGACTTCAAGTCTTCGAGCAAGGAGTAGCCGGTGGGCACTACCAGCAGCGTCAGGAGCAGGCACAGCATCTGCCCTCCGATGATCGTGATGGCGATCGCGGAACGTTGGGAGGCGCCCGCGCCGATCCCGATCGCCGTAGGAATCAATCCCGCTACGATCGCGAAAGTGGTCATGAGAATCGGGCGAAGGCGCACCCGGTTGGCTTCGAGAATCGCGTCGCGCAGTTTCCAGCCGTCGGCACGCAGGCGGTTCATATAATCGATCAGCAAGATGCCGTTCTTCTTCACGATCCCGAGCAGCAGAAGCACGCCAAGAGCACTGAACAGGTTCAGCGAGCGGCCGGTAGCAATGAGCGAGATCAGGGCGAACGGGATCGACAATGGCAAGGCCAGCATGATGATGAAGGGGTGGACCAAGCTTTCGAACTGCGCCGCGAGCACCATGTACATGAAGATGGACGCCAGCGAGATGGCCAGGATGATGTTGGTGGTGGTCTCCTCCAGGATCTTGGTCTGGCCGGAATTCACGGTGCGATAGCCTGGGGGCATTCCGACTTGACCGATGATTTTTTGCATCGCGTCTCCGGCCTCGCCCAGCGAGTGGCCGGCCGCGATGTTGGCGAAGATCTGGACCACGAATTGCCGGCCGAAGCGGTTGATCTGGCTCGGGCCCATGCCGCGCTCGATCTTGGCAACGGAATCCAGCCGAATCAGACCTAGTTTTGCCGAAGGCACCAGCAGCCGGCTGAGCGCATTCGGGTCGTCGCGCTGGCCTGGGAGCAGGCGTACGGTCACCGGGTACTGCTCGGATTCCTCTTTGTAGGTCGAGATCTGGTCCTCACCGGACATCATCAAGCGGACTGCGCTGGCGATGTCGGAGACCCGCACACCCAGGTCGGAAGCAAGTTGCCGGTCGATGGCCACGTGAAACTCGGGACTGCTCAGGTTCAAGCCGGTTCTGGCGTCGGCAAGCGACGGCTCTTTCACCATTTCCGCCAGGATCTTCTGCATCAGACCCACAGACGTGTTGATGTCGGGTCCCAGCAACTGGATCCGAATCGCAGCGTAGTTATCACGCCCGCCGAGCGCGTTGGGGAACGACACCCTGGGTCGCGCGAAAGGATACTGGCGGCCGATGGCGCGCACCTGGTTGCCCATCTCCAGGATGGCGGCGCGCTTGCCCTCGGGCTCGAGCAGGATGGTTGCATTGGCCCGGTTCACGCGCCCGTAGCCATTGCCGCTTTGCGAGCCGGGGATCACAGCCCGGACGCCCGGAATCTTCTGGATCTTGGCGGCGACTTCCAACATCACCCGTTCGGTCTCCACAAGCGCTGTGCCTTCGGGCAGCTCAATTTCGAATTGCAACTCGGACTGGTCATCTTGCGGCATCCAGTCGCGGCCGATATACCGGTTCAGAACGAACGTCGACGCAAACACCATAAGGGCGATGGTCACGATCACCCAGCGGTGGTTAAGCGACCACGTGAGCATCCCGATGTACACCCGGTCGAGGAAGGTGTCTTTATGCTTGCCGTCGTGTTTCTCCGACGTCTTTTCTTGGCCGTTCTTGTCCTGGCCGTTCTTGCGGACGTCACGGCGCAACAGGCGCGAGCTCAAGGCAGGCGTCAGCGTGAAAGCCACGAGCATCGAGACCAGCACGGAGATGGTCATGGTCCAGCCGAACTGGTGCAGGTAACGCCGGGCGTAGCCGGTCATGAAGGCGATCGGCACAAAAATGATGACCAGGGAAATCGTGGTCGCCACCACCGCCAGTGAGATTTCCCGGGTAGCCTGGATGGCGGCCACCATCGGCGTCGAGCCCTTCTCCTGGATATGACGGTGGATATTCTCGAGTACGATGATCGCATCGTCGATGACGATGCCGACCGCCAGCGTCAGCCCCAGCAGGGTCATCGAATTCAGAGTCATGTCCAGCGCGCGAATGGCCGCGAACGTGGTGATGATCGAGGTCGGAATGGCAATGGAGGCGATCAGCACGGCGCGCAAATTGCGGATGAAGAACCACACCACGATCGAGGCGAACAAGCTTCCCAGAAGCAGGTGCTCCTCCAGTGCCTCCACGGAATTCTTGATGAAAGTAGCCTGTTCCTTGATGACATCGACGTTAAGGCCGGAAGGCAGGAGCGGCCTGATCGAATCCAGCTTCGCGCGAATGTCCTGCACCACCTTCACCGTGTTGGCGCCGACTTGCCGCCGGACTTCTACAACTACGGCGGGCGTTCCGTTGAAATAGGCGAAGGAACGGCGGTCGGCCATGCCGTCCTCGGCATAGCCTACGTCCCGGAGATGGATGGGGGCCCCGCCGATGTTCTTGATGATGATGTTGCCGAACTCCGCCACCGCCCCGACGCGGCCCAGCGTCCGGACGCCGGTTTCCGTGGTGCCGCGGATCATGCGCCCGCCCGGCGCTTCGATGTTCTCCGAGGTGATCGCCCGCTCGACGTCCTGCGCGGACAGGTTGTAGGCGCTGAGCTTGTTGAGATCCAGCCGCAGGTTGATCTGCCGCGAGCGTCCGCCGTTGAGAGTCACGCTGCCGACGCTGTCCACCGTTTCGAGCGCTCGCTTGATCTCCTTGTCGGCGATCTCGGTGAGTTCCCGGATCGGGCGCGTCCCGCTGACGGCCAGCGAGATGATGGGGTCGTTGTCCGGATCCTGCTTCACCACGGTGGGAGGGAGCACGTTGGGAGGAAGACTCCGCATCGCGCTGCTGACCTTTTCGCGAACGTCGTTGGTGGCTTCGTTGATGTCGCGGTCCAGCACGAAGACCACCTGGAGGTTGGTGTTGCCTTCGGAAACATTGGCCCTCAGCTCATCGATTCCGCTGACTGAGGCGATAGCGGCTTCGAGCGGCAACACGACCTGCGAGACCATTTCCTCCGGGCTGGCGCCGGGCATGTTGACGATGACGTTCGTCTGCGCCGGGTCGCTCTTCGGAAACAGGTCGACGCCGAGCTGGACAAAACTGAAGACCCCCATCACCACCAGGAACAGGATGAGCATGAAGGCGAAGACGGGTCTGCGCACGCAGAGTTCGGAGAGTCCCATGGGCTAGTTTCGATAAGACGTTGCTACTTCAAAGATTGTAACGCAGGCACGATATTATCAGTTTTGGTCATGAAACCGATCCTCATCTACGACGGGCGGTGCTCCTTCTGTAAGATCTGGATCGAGTACTGGCGGCGGCTGACAGGCGATCGCCTGGAGTATGCACCCTCTCAGGAGGTGGGCGGCCAGTATCCGCAGATTCCGCCCAAGGCGTTCTCCCAAGCCGTGCAGCTCGTGAGGCCGGATGGAACGTTTTCCAGCGGCGCTCGCGCGGTTTTTGAAACGCTGCGGATGGAGAAGACCTACGAGGGCTCGCGCCTGGTTGCCGGCGTAAGTGAGTTGCTTTACGGCTTTATCGCGCGCCATCGCGGCTTCTTCTATCATCTGACGCGGCTTACGTTCGGCACGCAGATCGAGCCCGCCCGGTTTGTCTGGACGCAGTGGATTTTTCTGCGGTTGCTGGCGATCACTTACGCCGTCGCCTTTGCATCCCTGGGCGTGCAGATCACCGGCCTGATTGGGGCGAACGGCATTCTGCCGCTGCACGATTATCTGGGCGCAGCGGCCCGGGCTTTCGGTGCGACCCGCTTCTTCGCCGTCCCGTCGGTCTTCTGGTGGAACAGCAGTGATGAGGTGTTGCGTGGGGTATGCTGGGCCGGCGTGGCGTTCTCGGCCGTGTTGTTCGCCGGGAAACTGCCGCGACTGATGCTCGTGTTCCAGTTTGTCCTGTACCTGTCGCTGTGTGCGTCCGGTCAGGATTTCCTCACGTTTCAATGGGATGCATTGCTGCTGGAGGCGAGCTTTCTGGCCATCTTCCTGGGTCGCTCGCGGAGCGTGGTTTGGCTGTTCCGCTGGTTGGTGTTCCGGCTGTATTTCCTGTCCGGCAGCGTGAAGCTGCTGAGTCATGACCTGAGCTGGCGAAGCCTCACGGCGCTCAACTTCCACTATCACACCCAGCCGCTGCCGGTGACGCTTGCCTGGTATGCGGAGAAGCTCCCGGGCTGGTTTCAGCGTGGATCGACAGGGCTGGTCCTGGTGGTCGAGATCGCCGTGCCGTTTCTGATCTTTGCGCCTCGCCGGATACGGATGCTCAGCGCCGGGTGCCTGATCGGGCTGCAGGTATTGATCCTGCTGACCGGGAACTATGCTTTCTTCAATCTTCTAACCATCGGGCTGTGTCTGTTTCTGTTCGACGATCAGGCCTTGCGGCGGTTCATTCCCCGGACTGTGCTTGCGCGCCCTGAGCGCATGGTCGCTCGCCCCGGGCGTTTGAATCGAGCGATGGCCGGGGCCCTGGCGGCGCTCATCCTCACCCTCGGGGTCTCGCGCATTTACGAAGCGTTCACCAGGGAATTGCCCGAACCGCTTCGTTTGGTGGCGCGCGTCACATCGCCGTTCTTGATCGTGAATTCGTACGGTCTGTTCGCGGTGATGACCACGTCGCGTCCGGAGATCATCGTGGAGGGATCGAACGATGGCGACACGTGGGCGGCCTACGAATTTCGCTACAAGCCGGGGAACCTGCGGCGGGCCCCGCGTTGGGCCGCGCCGCATCAGCCCCGCCTGGACTGGCAGATGTGGTTCGCCGCACTGGGCAGCTATCGTGACAACCTCTGGTTTGTGGCGTTCGCGGAGCGGTTGCTGGAGGGCTCCAAGCCGGTACTCGCACTGCTTGAAACGAACCCGTTTCCGGATCGCCCGCCGCGCTTTGTGCGTGCCATGGTCTATGAGTACTCCTTCACGGATTGGGAGACCCACCGCCGCAGTGGCGACTGGTGGAAGCAGCAACCGCTGGGCGTTTATCTCCCTCCCATCGGATTGCGCCCGGTGACCCAGGAGAATCAACAAGTTCACTAAATTTTATGGCTGGTGCTCGAACCTGTAACCCCCGGCGGTCGAATGTGGTCTTAACAGTTGCATCCAAACGATTTCCCCTCATTCTCGGAACATGACTGACAAGACCAAGTGGCTGACGATGTGGGCAACGGCTGCGCTATGTGCGGTGGCCGCCTTCGCACAGTCCACAACCAGCACCCTGGGAGTGGTGACGAAAATCGACGCCATGGCGAGACAAATCGTTCTCAAGAGCGATGCCGGCGCGGAAATCACGGTTTCGCTGCAACCCGCGGCGAGTTTCCGCCGCGTGGCGCCGGGCGAGACCGACCTGCGCAACGCCTCGACCATCGCAATCACGGATATCAACGCGGGAGACCGGGTCTTGGCGCGCGGCAAGGCGTCCGAGGATCAAAAGTCGGTTGCGGCTACGCTGATCGTCGTGATGTCGAAGAGCGACATCGCCAATAAACAAGCTGCTGAGCGCTCCGACTGGGACCGCCGCGGGGTAGTAGGAATCGTCACGGTCGCGGGTGACCAGATTACCATCAACGCGCGCGGACAAGGTGGCGTCAAGCCTCTGATCCTGGTTCCGGCGAAAGACACCGTGGTCAGGCGATACGCTCCCGACTCGGTGAAGTTCGTCGAGGCCAAGCCATCCAGGATCGAGGAGATCAAGACCGGCGATCAGGTGCGCGCACGCGGCGACAAGAGCGAAGACGGTACGAAAATGACTGTGGCCGAGATCGTCTCCGGATCCTTCCGCACGGTGGCGGCAACCGTGATTTCGATCGACTCGGCGCAGAATCAGATGCGCGTCACCAATCTCGATGGAAAGAAACCGATGGTGGTCAGAGTCAATCCCGATTCGGTCCTGCGGAAGCTGCCGCCGCAGATGGCTCAGATGCTGGCCGCGCGCAACCGTCCTCCGGAGGACGGTCCGACGGACTTCCCTAAAGGCCGAGGTGGTAATTTTGGCGGCGGCGGCGATCTTCAGCAGATGCTGGACCGGACTCCCAAGATGGAGCTGGCGGAGTTAAAGGCCGGCGATGCGATCATCGTTTCGAGCACGGTAGGGGCGATCGCGGACCAAGTGACCGTGATCACGCTGGTGGCGGGCGTGGAGCCGATTCTTACGGCTCCGGGCCGGAAGGATATGGCGCTAGGCTCGTGGAGTCTCGGCGTGGATTTGGGCGGGGGCGCACCGTAACACCGTTCATTGCACTCGGTCGCATTCTTAACATACGTAAGGAAATTTGGGATGGTCTTTTCAACTCGGGTAGTTCTTCTGGCGTGTGCCGGGGCGGTCTTTCTTTCCGCGGCCCTGCAGGCGCAGACGCCGGGCAGCCTGCGCGGGCAGGTGCTGGATCCCTCAGGCGCGGCGGTGCCCAAGGCTGCGGTGACCGTAACCGGTCCGAACGACGTGGTCAAGGTCGCCGAGACCGGCAATGACGGGAGCTATTCGATTGCAGGCTTGGCGCCAGGCAAGTACACGGTGCGCATCAGCGCGGCGGGCTTCTCGCTGTTGGAGAAGACCGACATTGACATGCCCGGCGGACGCCCGTTGACATTCGACGCCCGGCTTGCCGTGGCGACGGACAGGCAGGAAGTGACGGTCTCGGACACGCAGAAAGTAGAACTCGATCCCTCCAAGAACGCGGGCGCACTGGTACTGAAGGAGGGCGATCTGGACGTCCTCTCCGACGACCCTGACGATCTGCAGGCCGATCTGCTCGCTCTGGCCGGACCTTCCGCGGGACCGAACGGCGGGCAGATTTTCATCGATGGCTTCAGCAACGGCCAGCTTCCGCCCAAGGAGTCGATTCGGGAGATCCGCATCAACTCCAATCCGTTTTCGACCGAGTTCGACACGCCGGGCCGAGGCCGCGTCGAGATTTTCACCAAGCCTGGTTCGGACAAGTTCCACGGCACGGCGAACATCAATTACAGCGACTGGCTGTTCAATGCCCGCAACCCGTATGGATCCAACAAGCCGTTCTCGGATACGAAAAACCTGCAAGCCAACCTGGGCGGACCACTCACCAAGAAGGCATCCTTCTTTCTCGAATTCAACCGCCGCCAACAGCGGGAAGCCTCGTTGATCAACGCCCAGGTCCTGGATCCGGGGACGTTCTTGCCCATCCAGGAGGCGTATGGAATCGTCGCGCCCAACACGCGCACCAGCTTCAGCCCCCGCATCGACTATCAATTGACGGCCAACATTACCCTCCAGGGGCGCTACAACCGCAACCAGATCGAGTCCGACAACAACGGCATCGGCGGCACGAATCTACCGAGCACCGCCTCCACGACCCACAACACGAACCAGAACCTGCAACTCACGGAAACCTGGGTGTTGAACACGAAAACCATCAACGAAACGCACTTCCAGTATTCCCGGAACCGGAATCACTCAACCGGCGTTGATCCGGAGCTGAATATTGCGGTGAATGGAGCTTTCACGTCGGGAAGTAACTTTCCGCTCCAGTACACCAACAACGACTCCTACGAACTGCAGAACTACACTTCGATCGCGCACGGCGCGCAGTTCCTCAAGTTTGGCGCCCGCATACGCGGCGTGGATAACAACAATTACAGCACCAGCAATTTCCCGGGCCGGTTCAACTTCACGTCCATCCTGGCTTACTCCGTAATGCAGCAGGGTATCGCTCAGAAACTGCCGCTTTCGCAGATCATCGCCAATGGCGG
>JBGPHB010000056.1:0-10643 GCA_041484155.1 Bryobacteraceae bacterium | reverse complement strand
GGCGCACGTTGCCCGGCCAGGGATACGCCGCTAGCCGGGACAGGGTCTCCGGCGGGAAGCGTCGCATCGGTATGTCCTCTTGCCGGCAGATCTTCGCGCTGAAGTGGTGGGCCAAAGCTGGAATGTCTTCCAGGCGCTCGCGTAATGGCGGGATCGAGACCGGCACCACGTTAAGGCGGTAATACAGGTCCTCGCGAAACCTTCCCTCGCGGATCCGTTGCACCAGATCGACATTGCTTGCCGCGATCAAACGCACGTCCACGCGAACGGTTTCCGAGCTGCCGACTCGCTGGAACTCGCGCTCCTGCAGGACCCGCAACAGCTTGGCTTGAATATCCAGTGGAAGGTCGCTGATTTCATCCAGGAATAGCGTGCCGCGATGAGCCTGCTCGAAGCGGCCCACGCGATGCTGAATGGCACCCGTAAACGCGCCCTTGACGTGTCCGAACAGTTCCGTCTCCAGCAGGTTCTCGGGAAGGGCGTTGCAGTTCACCGCCACCATCGGCATTTGCGCGCGGGGGCTCGCGATATGGATGGCGCGCGCCACCATCTCCTTTCCAGTTCCGGTCTCGCCGGTGATCAGCACCGTGGAGCGGCGTCCGGCCACCAGCCGGATGACTTCCATCGTGCGCCACATGGCGCGGCTGGAGCCGACCAAGAATTGCCGCCACGGCTCTTCCCGCGCGGTGGCCGCGCGCTGTCCGCGCCGAAACTCCGCCGCCGCTTCGATCAGCGCGACCAGGTCGGTATCCGCATCGGCCACATCGTGCGCGCCGACCCGCATGTATCGCACCACGTCTGCAACCCTGGCCCCAGCCTCGCGTACCAGGATGGGAATCCCAGTCTGCATCTTCGCCAGCTCTTCCAGTAACTCCTCCCCGGTCCACTGCGGGACGGGAGCGTCGATGAGGACCACGTCAAACGATGCGCTGTGTAGACGAAGGATGGCTTCCGCACCGTCCGGCGCTGTTTCGATGTTCCACTCCGCCGGCCCGCTCGCGGAGCCAGTAGTGATCCACAGTATTCTTGGAGCGGTATCCGACAAAATTTGCCCTGGCTCTTCCATCGGCGGCACGGGCCGTGGCAGTATTCGGGAAATCGACTATCCCACGCGTCGGGGAGTGTATGAGGCGAATTGTTTCTCAGTCCCGCAGAACCCCGCCCTGAGAAGCTGTAAGGAATTGTCCTCTCAACCCGCTCCCTAACGGTCGCGGTTCGGTAAGCGGCTGATTGCGCAGGGTGCCGATACCGAACCGCGACAGTAATGGAGCGGGCTGAACGAATTCCTTACACCTTCTGACGGGCAGGGTCTTGAGTATCTACATTTCTCAACGGAACCCCGCCCTGACGGGCAGGGCTTGCGGGATGTTGTAAACGTACGACAAAGCCCCGCCCGTCAGGGCGGGGTTCTGTTCAGAAATACAGAAATTCCACTCTGGTCTGGGAGCCGTTTGAGAAGGGCGCGGGCGTGTTTAGAAGTTGGTTGAGGTATCCCGAAGCCCCGACGCGGTAGCGCGGGCGGTGGCCGCTTTCCGCTTTCTCTGCTGCCGCTGCAGAACCAGGAGTTCCCGCCGCCTTCTGCGCTTGACCTGATCGTCGACCTTGCGCCAGAACTTGCGGAAGTAGTCGGCCGCCGAAACGATCCCGAACAGCATCACGACCCACATCGCGATCATCGCGGCCTCATTCAGGAACGGCCAACGGATGCCGGCGATGACCAGCGAGATCGCCACCACCTGCGCCACCATCTTCGTTTTTCCCAGCTCGCTCGCCAGGATCGTGTAACCGGATGCCGCCGCGATCGAGCGCAGGCCCGACACAGCGAATTCCCGCCCGACGATCAGGATCACGATCCAAGCCGGCACGCGATGAATGTCCACGAGTGAAACCAGCGCCGCGGAAATCAACAGCTTATCGGCGATCGGATCGAGCAGGGTCCCCACCGTGGTCACCTGTTCCCATCGCCGCGCGAGGTAGCCGTCGAGCAGGTCCGTCGCGGCCGCGATCAAGAAAATCGCCAGGGCGAAAATCTCCCGCGAAATGGGGATCAGACTCAGCCACCTCGTGCTGGAACCGTCGGCCAGCAGCGCCGCGACCAGCAGCGGGACGAAGAAGATTCGCAACAGCGTGAGTCGATTGGGTAAATTCATCCGACCTTAAAATCATATCCCAGGTTTCAGCGAACAGTTACCAGGTACCTGGCAAGCCTGCGCCGGACCGAGACCGGTGTCAGGGCATCCACTTCGCAGGAATCGTCCAAATAACGTGTTTCCATTACCCGCGCATACTCATGGAGCAGGTGAAGCGGGGCTCCTTCCGCCACTGGAAACCGGAACAGGCATAACGCAACCGGGTCGAGCGCCAGCGTTTCATCGATACGCTTCAACAGCATCTCAAACCCCTCGCCCGTGAAAGCCGAAATCGCCACGGCGCCATCGGACCGATGCGCGAGGTCGGGTTCGCCGGGGATCCTGTCGATCTTGTTCAACACCAGGATCTGTGGCGTCTCGGCCGCGCCGATCTCGCTGAGAGTCTCGACAACATGTGCCGTATGCTGTGCCGCCTGGGGCGAGCTTGCATCCACGACGTGCAGCAGCAACTCGGCCTCCACCACTTCCTCGAGCGTCGCTCGAAAGGCCTTGATCAGGGTCGTCGGCAGGTTCCGGATGAAACCGACGGTGTCGCTCACCAGCGTCCGCCGGCGCGAGGGTAACGTAATATGGCGCACTGTCGGATCGAGGGTGGCAAACATCCTGGCGTCGGTCAGCACACCGGCGCCGGTAAGCCGGTTGAACAGCGTCGATTTCCCCGCGTTGGTGTACCCGACCAGCGCGATGGTGGCCAGCGGCACGGCTTGCCTTTGCCGGCGCTGAGTGGTGCGCCCGCCGCGGACACGGTCCAGATCTTTTCCGATGGCCTGGATACGCTGATGAATCCGCCGCCGGTCGGTTTCCAACTTGGTCTCGCCCGGTCCCCGGGTGCCGATGCCGCCGCCCAGCCGCGACATCATCACGCCGCGTCCCGTGAGGCGAGGCAGAAGATAGTTCAACTGCGCCAGTTCCACCTGCAACTGGCCTTCACGCGTCCGGGCGCGGCGCGCGAAGATGTCGAGGATCAACTGCGTACGATCCAGCACTTTCACATCAAGGGCGCGCTCCAGGTTGCGTTGCTGCGTCGGCGTAAGCTCGCGATCGAAGATCGCCGAAGTCGCTTCGTGGAAATGAATCTTGGTCTTGAGTTCTTCCACTTTACCGGCGCCGACCAGCGTTGCCGCATCCGGACGTGGCCGCGACTGGATCAGGGTTTCGGCCACGCGCGCTCCCGCCGTTGCCGCCAGCGCCGCCAGCTCCTCCATGGATTCGTCGGCGGTGAACAGCGC
This sequence comes from Bryobacteraceae bacterium, assembly GCA_041484155.1. Classification (GTDB taxonomy): domain Bacteria; phylum Acidobacteriota; class Terriglobia; order Bryobacterales; family Bryobacteraceae; genus Palsa-187. The sequence goes on along the minus strand of JBGPHB010000056.1, from coordinate 7,264 downwards.
CGTGTCGATACCCGAAGGCGCCCGCTGCGAGCCGCGTCCGGTCAGGTTCAGACCCACCAGGAGGGCGATCTCTTCCGGCACGGCGCTCTTCAGTTTTCCGCTTCGGTTAACGGCGCGCCGGGGGCTGCGTGGGTGCCGACGGACGCGGCACTGGAGTGAGTGGGGGTGTGAAAGGGCCTCGAAACGACCACAGTCGAAATCGCGTGCTTGAAAATCAGTTGCTCCTGGTTGTTGGTTTCGAGGATCACCGAATACTTGTCGAAGCTCTTGATGCGTCCGGAGAGCTTGACGCCGCTCATCAGGTAGATCGTAAGGAACGTCTTGTCTTTGCGCGCGTTGTTTAGAAATGCTTCTTGTATATTTTGCGCCTGTTTTTCCACGGGTCCCTTTCCTTGTGAGCCCCACGGGGCGCCCGCACGTCCGCCCCTCGGGCGAAAATAGATCGTTTCCTCATCATACCCCAGTCTCAGAAGCCCCGAATATACACGCATGCACCCGAATCCCATCTGCACTACTAGAGCCCGAAATCTTTGCAGGCTACGAAGAATTGACCAGAACCCCGCCCTGACGGGCGGGGCTTTCCGGCGTGGTTGATGAATGCCGTGGACGGGCGCAACCCAGCAAAGCCCCGCCCGTCAGGACGGGGTTCAGCTGGTACGAGTCTTTGGTTGTGTGCATGCGTGTGTATTCGTGGCCGATCGACTTCCCCTTGACTCAGTGAAAACCCCGTGATGGCCCCAGGTTGTGCGCACGCCTGACGGTCACCCGCCCGTGATGCCGCTGGAACGCCATTAGCGGGGGTAACCCGACCCTGGTGTATGCTCTGTGGCTGATGTATGCTTTATGGAGCAATTGAGGAGGCCCATCGTGAAACGTTACTCGATCCTTGTTCTGGCTTTGTTCAGCGCCCTCGCCTGGGCGCAGACCGAAATCCCATTCGACACGAATTCCAATTTCCTGAAGCTCCCCGCGGATCTCCACATGGGTGAAGCGTCCGGAGTCGCCGTGAACTCAAAAGGGCACGTCTTCGTGTATTCTCGCGGCAACAGCACGGGTCCAGCGTATGCGGCCACGGCTTCGCAGATCCTGGAGTTCGGTCCGGACGGCAAATACATCCGCGAAATCGGCAAGAATCTGTATGCCTGGTCGTTCGCGCACGATGTGCGGGTCGACAAGGACGACAACATCTGGGCGGTAGACAAAGGGTCGGACATGATCATCAAGTTCAACCCCGAAGGCCGCGTGGTGATGGTCTTCGGGCGCAAAAAGGAAGCTTCGGATGAAGGCGCCGAGGCCTGGAAGCGCGTCAACCCTCCGCGCCCTCCCGTGGACGGCCAGTTCCGCCAGCCCACCGACGTCACCTGGGACACGCAGGGCAACATTTTCATCAGCGACGGTTACGTCAACTCGCGCGTCGCCAAGTTTGACAAGGACGGACACTGGCTGAAGTCGTTTGGCGAGCCAGGCAAAGAGGCGGGCCAGTTGAACACGCCGCATGGCATCGCCGCAGACGCCAAGGGAAACATCTATGTAGCGGACCGCGGGAATCGGCGCATCCAGGTGTTCGATCCCGACGGCAAGGTGCTTCGCCAGATGGCGATCAACGTCCCGATTCCAGCCGACGCGATGCCCTGGATGGGCAACAAGCCGACTCCCGAGCAGGCTTCCACCGGAACTATGGCGGGCGGTGCGCCGTGGACAGTGTGCATCTCGCCCGGCCCTACGCAGTACATTTATACGTCTGACGCTTATCCGGGACGCGTCTACAAGCTGTCTCTGGATGGCAAGGTGCTGGGGTACCTCGGCCGCGCCGGACGGATGCCGAAGGAATTCGGCTGGATTCACGAGATCGCGTGTCCGTCAGAGAACACGCTCTACGTCGCCGAGATTCTGAACTGGCGCGTGCAGAAGCTCACCCTGCATCCCGAGCGGCAGCCGCAGACCTCGGCCTCTACTCGCTAGCCTAAAAACTCTTTGGCAAGCTAAATCAAAACGTCCGTGAGCATAGCCGGCGGTAGACCAACCGAATTGGTTCGCGGACTGGGGCCTTGGGCCGCAGCGGCGATCGTGGTCGGTACCATGATCGGCACCGGCATCTTCATTGTTCCGGCCGATATGGCCCGCAGCGCGAATTCCGTCGGCCTGGTGATGGTGGCGTGGGTGGTGGGCGGCGCCCTTTCGCTCTTTGGAGCACTAAGCGCCGCCGAGCTGGCTGCGGCTCTGCCCGAGGCCGGCGGCGGATACGCCTACATGAATCGGGCCTACGGGCCGGCGTGGGGATTCCTGTTCGGCTGGCAGAACTCCGTTCTCGGCGCGCCCACTTCGATTGCGACCATCGCCGCCGGGCTGCTGCGCTTCACTGGCTTCTTTTTCCCGGTCGTCGCAACGCCTCTGATGGTTTGGCACTCTCCTCTGTCGCTCGGCGGCACGCCGTACACATTCACGTTCACTTGGGCGCAACCCCTGGCTGTCGCGGCCATTGTGGCCGTTACATTTGTCAACTATCTCGGCGTGCGCTTGGGAGGGCAGGTCCAGATCGCCCTGACCATCGTGAAAATCGCGGCCATTCTTGCGGTGATTGCCATCGGATTGCTCTTCGGCCACGGCACGGCGGCCAATTTTCATTCTGTTTCGGATGTGTCCACGAGCTCCGGAACACTCGCCGCTTTTTTGACCGCAATGGTCGCGGCTCTGTGGGCATACGACGGGTGGATCAACGTGACCTACGTTGGGTCCGAGGTGAGGAATCCCGAGCGCAACATGCTGCCGTCGCTGCTCGGCGGAGTGCTGCTGGTTTGCGCGGTATACATCGCGACCAGCGTGACGTGCTTCTTTGTGCTGCCGTTTTCCAAGGTTGCGGCGTCGCCGCTGGTGGTCTCGGAAGTGCTGGCGCAAGCCACGGGACACAACGTGGCGAGCTGGCTGACGCTGGTGATGATCCTCTGCGCGCTGGGCACGCTCAATTCCTCGATCCTCACCAACGCTCGCGTGGATTACGCCATGGCGCGAGACGGCCTGTTCTTCCGGGTTGTCCGCGGAGTACATCCCAGGTTCCGTACTCCGGGCCGTGCTCTGGTGTTTCAGGGGATTTTGGCCTCTCTGCTGGCGCTCACCGGTACGTTCGAGGACCTGTACTCGCTGTTCATTTTTGCGGCGTGGATTTTCTACGGTCTCCAGACCGCGGCGGTGATTCGCCTGCGATTCAAGGAGCCGGGTCTCCAGCGGCCGTATCGCACCTGGGGCTACCCCGTGCTTCCGATGCTCTTCATCGTCGGTGCGCTAGCCCTCACCGTAAACCTGTGGCTGCAGCGCCCGCTGCGATCTTCGATTGGCTTGGCGCTCATTTTTGCCGGGCTGTTCTTCTACGCCCGCTGGCGGACCGCGGTGACCCCGCCCTAACGGGCGGGGCTTTCCGCCGTGGTTGATGAATGCCGTGTACGGGCGCAAACCCGCTAAAGCCCCGCCCGTCAGGGCGGGGTTCAGTTGAGAAATGTAGAAACTCCAGACCCCGCCCTAACTAACGGGCGGGGCTTTAATGCGTGGCTGCAAGAGCGGTGGCTGGTGAGTGAGGTTGCAAACGGCATCGCCGTGCTAAACCGGCAGTGCAGGCGGGACGCCAGTGCCACGAAATTTCTCCGACCACCGGATGCGCCCGGTCATCTGCATCACTACGAAGAGGGTCAGGATCGCGCCGATCGTGACCGCGAGCCCAGTGAGTCCCTTGAAGAAGAAAGCGTAGGAAAACAGCACCAGATAGATCACCTGGGCCAGCGCCGCCTCACGGATCGCAAACTGCATTCCCATGACCAGGCGCAAGTAGGTGACCACCAGAAAGACTGACACGGCCGAAGAGATCGCGAACGAGGCATGAATATCCAGGTGGTCCGCCAGATAGGCCAACAGCAGGTGGAATGCAAAGAAAGCGCCCGCCAGGAAAAAGTAGTTCATGGGATGCAGATCCAGACCGCGCAGCGTCGTGATGATGAAGATGAGGAAGAAAAAGAAAAACAACGAAACGGGCGCGAAGAAACTGATCTCGCTCGCCAGCGGCCCCGGCTGGAGCTTTTCCGGCATGGTCATGGCAATCGCATAGCCCGAGAGCAGGTTCTTATAATTCCAGTCGAGTTGCCAGCCGGGCTCGGTCTCATGCTTCTCGCTCGGTGACAGGGTGTTGTCGGGAAAATCGATGTCCTTGAAGTTCGTGGTCATGCGCAGATGGAAATCCTGGACCGGATTGACGTCCTGCCCGAAGCTGTATCTCCATGACTCGAGGCCTTGCGACCGGTAACTCACTCGCAATTTGACCGTTTGGTCCGGCGCCAGCTCGATCGGAACGTAGGCCCTCTCCTTTTCGGTCACCGGCGTGGACGGGCGCCCGTCGACCACGAATTGCATGTCGTCGTAAACCGCCTGCGCGGCGGGAAACCTTAAGCAAAGCCGCAGCGTTCGCCTCCCGGATGGTGGATTGCGAAATTCGTAGTTGCCCCGGAAAGCGACTTTGTAGGTCGAATACCAGAGCAATCCTTTCTGGCGCGGTTCGACCTGTAGATTGACCACAGCTTCGCTGGCCGATGGACGAACCGTGTGGACGTCAAACCGGGTCTTCTCCACGTCTTTCTTTTTGCCATTCTCCGTAATGGTCTCGGTATATCGGACAGGCAGGTCGTACTCGGCAAATGGAGCAGACTGGACTTGAGGAGCGCCCCAGACTGACTGAACGCTTCCCCGCAATCGCTCGCCAGAAGAGCTGGTGCGGGATGTGATCGTACCGCCGAGGATCATCCAGGCGATCGAAGTGCAGCCAAAGATGAAGGCGATGGCAAACAGGCGCTTGAGCATACATTCATATTGCGCCAAGTGGTAGTCATTGTCAAGTACTTTGTAATATAGAGTTCAGTCCGGGGGCCGGACCGCCCGGTTTCTGGTTTGCCGCAAGGTGGCTTCCAGAGAGTCCCGGGCCCTGTTCTTGACCAGGCTTCCCATCCCGATCAGCGGCTTCCGCGAGAGCGAAATGACCTCGCACTCGGCATACACCGAAGCGCCCGTCTGGCGCAGCCTCCAGTACGAGTTGAGCCGCCACAGTATGCCGTGATCGTTGCCCTCGGGCCGAAGATCGGTATACGGCGGCTTGCCGCTCTCACTCTCCCGAATTAAGTACGAACGGGACTCGATGATCGAGTCGCCGTCCGCCGCGCGGAAATTGACGCGAGACCGCATGTCGAAAGCGAAATGAAGGCCGATCCGCTCGGCGCGCTCCGTGACGAGTCTCACGTCGTAGTCGCGTTCCCCCGCATGCGATGCCGAGCTAAGCTTGACGTCCGGAGCATAGATGCGCGGGTATTGCGGGTAGTTCTCGAGTACGGCCCGGACCGCCGCGACGGTGATGTTTGGAATCCGGAGGGCTCCGATCCAATGATGGATGTAGCCGCCGGGGACGTCTTCGCCCGCGTTGTCCCCTTTCGGATTGAGATCCACCAGCACTGGACTGTCGTCGCTGGTATCGAGCGTTGGGCGTACGGAGTGTTCGGCTCGTTCGACATACTTGTCCCAGGCTGTGATGGTATTGGGCTGCAACCTGGCCGTAAAGACAGCGCACCATGCCGGCGCCGCCAGGACGACGGGCAGGAAAGCGGCCTTCAAGCGACCTCCTCATAGCGGAATACCCACTGATTCGCCAGGAAAAAGTTCAATAGCGCCGTGACGCCGATGGCCCCCAGGTTGGAGACGAGCAGAGGCATTCCCAGACACTCTGTGAACAGCCAGGTGAACACCGCGTTCGAAACGAGCGATACAAATCCGTTGGCTGCATGAAACCGCAACAAGCGCCGCAACCGCCCCTCGACAGGCAGGCACGGCCACGTCCAAGCCTCATGCCACGCGAAATTGTGCAGCAGAGCGACTTCGACCGCCATCGCGGTCGAGACGATCGCCGGAATCCCCAATCCGCGCGCGAAAAACCAAAGGCCGCTGAGTTGGACGGCCACGCCCGCCATGCCGACGACACTGAACTTCATCCACCGCATCGGATTACGACAGCCTCTCGGCGCGATAGAGAAAAGTCGTATGCCTCACGATGGACCACAGAAGAGCGATGCCGATTCCGGCGATTCCGATCGCGCCGCCGACATCGAACAGCAAGTACTGCCTGCCCGCCAGCGCGACCAAGGGCCGGCTCAGCAACGCGACGTTGCCGGCAATCAGCAGCAGTCGCAATTCCGTGGGACCGAAGAAGGCGAAGGAGAGATGGAATTTTCCGACTGTGTAGGTCGCAAGATAGACCTCGATACTGAGAAGAAAATAGGCGACGAGCAAACCGACGGCGATTCGCTCGCTCATATAGCCGGATAGCGCGAGCCCGCCGAAAACGAATACGCTGCCGCAGGCGTCCAGAATGTGATCCACGTAGAATCCGTACCGCGGCCGCTGGCGCTTCCGCACTCGCGCGAGAGTGCCATCCAGGCTGTCGCCGAACCAGTTGAGTGCGAAGAACAGAATCGCCAGCAACAGGCCGGCGGGCGAGAAACGCGAATACCAGTAACTGAGGCCGACGCCCACCAGTGACAGAAATCCGAAGGCCGTCAAGTGATCCGAATTTACCCACTCTGGAAGACGATGGGCGAGCCAGGTCAAGGCTTTCTTTTCAAGGGACGAGAGCAAACTGCGGTTCGCCCGTTCCGCGGCGCGGAACTCGTTCGTAGTCTTCATGCTTATACAGATGCTGGCTCCAGGATGAAGGTTTCTCAAGAAAAGCCGGCTCGCAGCCATGACTGGCTGCCCCACGTAAGCGTTACCTTGCCAGCGTTCCTTCCGGTATTTCGGCTTCGCGATAGCCGAAGAAGCGGCGGCGCTTGACCACTTCGGCAATCTCCGGAGGCACCATGTCCTCCCAGGCAGCGTCGTCGTCCTTGATTCTCCTCAGAACGTCTCGCGAGAAGATGTGCAGCACGCTTTCATCGAAATTATCGAGTTGCTTGATCCTGCCGCGGTCCACCAGGTGACGGTATAGACTGCGCAGGTCGGCGGGTATTCCCACGTTGTCCACGGTGGTGAGAATCCCCGTAGCCTGGTCCAGGAGGGGATAAACGTAGATCCGCAAGTCCTTCGTGAACAGCTTGCCGAAGGCCTCGAGGATGCCGCCCTCAAGTTCAGCGTAGTACCGTTCCTGGAACAAGTCCAAGAGACTGGCGACCCCCATCGTTACCGCAATCGGCTCTGTTGTATATCGCGTCAGGTAGGCTGCCAGGCGAAAATATTCGAAATAGTC